>QKGW01000508.1 GCA_003250275.1 Alphaproteobacteria bacterium | reverse complement strand
TCCGCGCGCATCCGCGCTTCGCTCATCTTGAGGCTAGAGGTGGCGCATTGCACCGCCGCGACCGGCCGCCCATGGCGGTCGTAGATGGGCGCGGCGAGCGCGATTTCGTTGAACGAGTTCTGATGCTCGGTGATCGCGTAGCCATCCGCTGCGGCGCGCTCGATCTCATCGGCAAGCCGTGCGCGATCGGTGATCGTGCGCGGCGTGTGGGCGACAAGCCGCCAGTTCGCCACCGCGTGCTCCCGCTCGGCCTTCGGCAGACCCGCGACCATCGCCCGGCCGCCCGAGGTGGTGAGGGCGGGGAGGCGGCGCCCGACCACCGCCCCAGCGAAGATCGTCAGCTGGGTGGGGATGCGGATGACGTAGATGATGTCTTCGCCTGCAAGCCGTGCACAGTTGACCCGCTCGCCGAGCACGTTGCTGAGTTCGATCAGCTTCGGCATCGCCTGTTGCACCAGGGGGTCGGCCCAGAGGTACGCGCTGGCCAGTTCGAGGTAGCGAATCGTTGGCCGGAAGCGCCGAGTCTCGGGGTCTTTCGCAAGGTAGCCGGTCTTGAAAAGGGTGTTCGCGAGGCGCTGCGCCGCGCTCTTGTCTAGGTGAGCGATGGCGGCGATCTCGCTCAAGCCCAGTTCGCTGTGACTCTCGTCAAACGCCGCGAGAACGCGGAGTCCCTTCTCCAGGGACCCCACGAACAGGGTGTCCTGCTTGCTGTCGCCCGACGAGTTGCTCATAAATTCGTCACTCCATGCCCATGATTATTTTTTATGCCATTTCTTGACGGTCGTCACGCCGAAGGATACCGTGTGTGAGATTACGGTACACTGTATTACATTATAATACGCCATCGCGCAAGAGAGGCTTCGGATGAAATACCCTGTGCAATCGGTCAAGCGTCTGCTCGTACTCGGCGGCCTTGCCGTCGCCGCCGTTCCGGTCGGTGGATTCGGTCATGCCTGGGCGGGCAAGGCCGACGACACCCTCAAACTCGCCTTCACCAAGGAACTCCAGTCGATCGACGCCTACTACAACTCGGCGCGCGAAGGCACCATCATGGATCAGCAGATCTGGGATGGCCTCGTCTACCTCAATCCGCTGAAGGGCGAGTTCGAAGGCAACCTTGCCACCTCGTGGGCGTGGCTCGATGACACCACCCTGGAATTCAAGCTGCGCAAGGGCGTGAAATTCCACAACGGCGAGGCGTTCGACGCCGACGACGTGGTCTACACCCTCGATTTCGTCACCAACCCCGACAACAAGATCACCGTGCCGCAGTACGTCTCCTGGATCAAGTCGACCCAGAAGATCGACCAGTACACCGTGCGGATCCTGCTGAACAAACCGTACCCGGCGGCGCTCAACCTGCTCGCCACGATGATCCCGATGTACCCGAACGAGTACTACGCCAAGGTAGGCCCGTCGGGTATGGCGCTGCACCCGGTCGGTACCGGCCCCTATGCGGTGACCGAACTCGATCCCGGCAAGCATTTCGTGCTGAAGAAGTACGCGGGCTATCACGATGGCCCCAAGGGGCAGCCGAGCATCGGCACCATCGACGTGCGCACCATCCCCGACGTGAACACCCAGATCGCCGAGATGTTCAGCGGCAACCTCAACTTCATGTGGGGCGTGCCCTCCGACCAGGCCGAGAAGCTCGCCGCGATGAAGCGCTTCACCGTCGTCAACGCGCCGACCATGCGCGTCGGCTACTTGGTGATGGATGCGGCCGGCCGCACCGGCAAGGACAACCCGTTCACCAAGCTTGAGGTTCGACAGGCGGTCGCCCACGCGATCGACCGCGAGGCGATCGTCAAGAGCTTGGTCAAGGGCTCGTCGAAGACGATCAACTCGGCCTGCTACCCGAGCCAGTTCGGCTGCGAGCAGGACGTGACCAAGTACCCCTACGATCCGGCAAAGGCCAAGGAGCTGCTGGCCAAGGCCGGCTATCCCAACGGCTTCACCACCGATTTTTACGCCTACCGCGACCGCCCGTACGCAGAGGCGATGCTCGCCTACCTCAATGCCGTCGGCATCAAGGCGAACCTCAAGATGCTGCAGTTCTCGGCGCTCACCGACCTGCGGATGAAGGGCGAGGTGCCATTCTCGTTCCAGACCTGGGGCTCCTCGTCGATCGACGACGTTACCGCGATCACCAGCCTGTTCTTCACCAAGGGGCTCGAAGACTACGCCCAGGACGATCAGGTCAACGCGGCGCTCGGCGAGGGCGATACCTCGGTTCAACCGGAGAAGCGTAAGGCGGCGTACTCGAAGGCGCTCAAGCGGATCGCCGATCAGGCCTTCTGGGCGCCGCTGTTTTCCTACAACGCCAACTACGTCTTCACGCCGGACGTCGCCTACCAGCCGACCGCGGACGAACTGCTCCGCTTCTACAAGATGAGCTGGAAATAACGATCGTAGGCGGGGCGGGAGCTTTCCCGCCCCGTTTGGTTGCGTTTCCAAGGAGTGGACGATGCTCAATTTCGTCGTGAAGCGACTGATCCTCGCCGCACTGGTGACCTCGGCGGTACTGCTGATCAGCTTCAGCCTGCTGTACCTCGCCGGCGACCCGGCCGCCTCCATTGCCGGCGAGAGCGCGAGTGCCGCCGATATTCAGAAGATCCGCGAACTTTACGGGTTCGATCGGCCGATGCTGGTACAGTTCTTCGACTGGCTGTGGCACGCCCTCCAGGGTGATTTCGGACAGAGCTACTTCTTCAAAATGCCGGTTGCCGATCTGATCGCCGATCGGATGACGGTGACCCTTACGCTCGGCGTCAGCGGTATGCTGTTCGCACTGGTCACCGCGGTGCCGCTCGGCGTGATCGCGGCGCTGCGCCCGAACTCGATGATCGACCGCTTCGCGCTGTTTCTGTCCGTGATGGGGCAGGCGCTGCCGAGCTTCTGGTTCGGGTTGATGATGGTGGTGCTGTTCGCGGTGCGCCTCAACTGGCTGCCGGCGTCGGGCTCGGAAACCTGGATGCACTTCGTCATGCCGACCATCGTTCTCGGCTACTACGCGATGCCGGCGATCATGCGTCTGACCCGCGCGGGTATGCTTGAGGTTCTCGGTGCCGATTACATCCGTACCGCGCGCGCCAAGGGTGCCGGGCCGGCGCGCGTCGTCGTCAAGCACGCGTTGCGCAATGCCGTGGTTCCGGTGGTGAGCCTGGCGGCGGTGCAGATGGGGTTTATGCTCGGCGGCTCGATCGTCGTCGAGACGGTGTTCGCGCTCCACGGCGCCGGCTTTCTCGCCTGGGAATCGATCAGCCGTAACGACCTGCCGACGGTGCAGGCGCTGATTCTGATCTTCTCCTGCTTCTACATCGCCTTCACTTTCCTGTCGGATCTCCTGAATGCCTGGATCGATCCGCGCATCCGGATCGGGTGACGCATCATGAGCACGACACAAACCGCCACCGAACTCCCGGTCGAAACCTACCTCGGGCAGCTGTGCCGCCGCGCCTTCGGCCATCGCGGTCTGATGTTCGGCATTGTGGTGCTGGGCGTGGTG
This sequence comes from Alphaproteobacteria bacterium, assembly GCA_003250275.1. GTDB lineage: Bacteria > Pseudomonadota > Alphaproteobacteria > Rhodospirillales > Rhodospirillaceae > Oleispirillum. The sequence goes on along the minus strand of QKGW01000508.1, from coordinate 8,908 downwards.
ATCTTCGCCGCGATCTTCGCGCCGCTGCTTTCTGCCCATGATCCCTATCAACAGGACCTGCTGGCGCGGATGAAGCCGCCGTTCTGGATGGAGGGGTCGGATCTCGCGCACCCGCTCGGAACCGATTTTCTCGGCCGAGACTACCTCGCCCGGCTGCTGTACGGCGCGCGGATCTCGCTGTTCATCGGCATCGTCGCCGCGTCGATCTCGTGCGTCATCGGCACCACCCTCGGTGTCGCTGCGGGGTATTTCGGCGGCCGTGTCGATCTCGTCGTCACGTTCCTCGTCAACGTTCGGTTGGCGATGCCGGTGGTGCTGGTGTCGCTGGCGGTGGTGGCGATCCTCGGCGGTTCGCTCAACATGGTGGTCGGGGTTCTCGGGCTGCTACTGTGGGATCGCTTCGCGGTGGTGATGCGCGCCTCGGTGATGCAGGTGCGTGGGCTCGAATACGTCAACGCCGCCAAGTCGATCGGCTGCTCGACGCTCCGCATCGTGCTCTCCGAGATCATGCCCAACATCGTCAACAACCTGATCGTGGTGATGACGCTGGAAATGGCGCACGCGATCCTGCTGGAGGCGGCGCTGTCCTTCCTCGGCCTTGGCGTACAGCCGCCGACGCCGTCGTGGGGGCTGATGATCTCTGAGGGCAAGCAGATGCTGCTGTTCGAACCGTGGATGATCGCGATCCCCGGCGCCTGCCTGTTCGCGCTGGTGCTCGCCATTAACCTGCTGGGCGACGGTTTGCGCGATATCACCGCCCCCGAAAATCGCGGCTAGGAGACCGAGATGAGCGACACGATTCTCGAAGTCGAAGGCCTGACCGTCGACATTCCGATGAGCAAGGGCACCCTGCACGCGGTGCGCGGCATCGATTTCGCGCTCAAGCGCGGCGAGACGCTGTGCATCGTCGGCGAGTCCGGCAGCGGCAAATCCCTGACCTCGCTGGCGGTGATGGGCCTGCTCGGCAAGCGCCTCAAGTGCAATGCCAAAACCCTCCGGTTCGACGGCAAGGATCTGCTCCGGATGCCGGAGCGGGAGAAGACGGCGCTGCGCGGCGACCGCCTGGCGATGATCTTTCAGGAGCCGATGACCTCGCTCAACCCCGCCTACACCATCGGCGACCAGTTGGCCGAGGCGCTGTTGCTGCATCGCAAGGTGAGTAAGGCGGAGGCCCGCACCCGCGCCACAGCACTTCTGGAAAAGGTCGGCATCACCGCCGCCGAAAGCCGCCTCTCGCAGTACCCGCATCAGCTTTCGGGCGGCTTACGCCAGCGGGTGATGATTGCCATGGCGCTGATGTGCGAGCCGGAACTCCTGATTGCCGACGAGCCGACCACAGCGCTTGACGTCACCATCCAGGCGCAGATCCTGCGGTTGCTCGCCGATCTGCAAAAGGAAATGAACATGGCGATGATCCTGGTGACCCACGATCTCGGTGTCGTTTCGCGGATCGCTGACCGGGTCGCGGTAATGTACGCCGGCGAGATCGTCGAAAGCGGCAGTGCGCGGGCGATCTTCACCGCGCCGAGCCATCCGTACACGCGTGGCCTGATCGATTGCCTGCCGATCCCCGGCAAGACCGAGCCGGGCGGCCATCTCGGCTCGATCCCCGGCATCGTGCCGTCGCTGATCGGCAAGATCTCCGGCTGCGCTTTCCGCGGCCGCTGCGCCCACGCCGTCGACGCCTGCGGCGGGGAGATTCCCTCCCGCACCGCGGCGGCGGGCAACGCCTATCGCTGTATTCACGACACCACGGCGGAGATGGTGTAATGACCGAAACAACCCCGCAGATGCCGCGTACGCCGGTGCTCGAACTCACCGGCATCACCAAGACCTATTCGGTCAAATCGGGCCTGTTCGCAAAGCCGATGCCGTTGCAAGCGCTGGGCGGTGTATCGTTGCGCCTGTACAAGAAGGATGTCGTCGGCCTAGTCGGCGAATCCGGGTGCGGCAAGTCAACCCTGGCGAAAATCCTGCTCGGCCTCGAAGCGCCGACCAGCGGCCACGTGTTGATCGACGACAAGGAAGTGGATAGCGGCGACCGCCGTCGTCTGTCGCGGCGGATCCAAGCGGTGTTCCAGGATCCGTACTCGTCGCTCAACCCGCGCAAGACGGTGGAAGAGATCGTCTCGCTGCCGCTCGTCGTCCACGGCATCGGCGATGGACCGAGCCGCGCCAAGGCGGTGCGCGAGATGCTTGACCTCGTCGGCCTGCCGGAGCGGGCGCGGCGCGGTACCCCGAACCAGATGTCAGGCGGTCAGCGTCAGCGCGTCGCCATCGCCCGGGCGCTGATCATGAAGCCCGAGATCCTGATTTGCGACGAGCCGACCTCGGCGCTCGACGTTTCGGTGCAGAGCCAGATCCTCAACCTGCTCACCGATCTGCGCCAGGAGTTCGGCCTGACCTATCTCTTCATTAGCCACAATCTCGCGGTGATCGAACATCTCGCGACCCGCGTGGCGGTGATGTACCTCGGCCAGATCGTCGAGGAGGGGCCGGCGCGACAGATCTTCTCCGCGCCCCGCCATCCCTACACCCAGGCGCTGCTGGATTCGGTCCTAACCCCCGATCCGGACCAGTTCATCCCCGACAATCGCCTCGGCTCCAACTACCCCAACCCGATCTCGCCGCCTTCGGGCTGCCGGTTTCATCCGCGCTGCCCGGCGCGGCGGCCGATCTGCGAAGCCGTGGCGCCGCCCCATATCGCCGATACCGCGTCTCGGGTCGTCTGCCATCTCCATGGCGACGCCGACACCGCGGTCTTGCCTGTGTCGGCATGATCGGCCGATGAACTCTCCATTCTTTAAAAACGAGACACAGAACATGTCCAACTCTTCCGATCCGGCCGATCTCGATGCCTGCGAAGCACGGCGTCTGATCGGCCAGCGCAAACTCTCCCCGGTCGAGCTGACCGAGGCGGCGATCGCGCGTGTCGAGGCCGTCAACCATGCGGTCAACGCGCTCGTCGCATCCGATTTCGAGACAATGCGGGCCGAGGCCCGCGCCGCCGAAAAGGCGGTGATGGCCGGCGACCCGCTCGGCCCGCTGCACGGCTTGCCGCTGGCGGTGAAGGACATGATCGACGTTGCCGGTCTACCCACCACCTTCGGTTCGGAGCTGTTCGCCGACAACATGGCGACCAAGGACGACGCGATGATCGCCGCGCTCAAGGGCGCGGGTGCGATCGTTCTCGGCAAGACCAACAATCCGGAATGGAGCGCCGGCGGCAATACCCGCAACCGCGTCTACGGCGCGACCGCCAATCCGCACGATCTCACCAAGACCTGCGCCGGATCCTCCGGCGGCTCGGCGGTGGCGCTGGCGTGCGGCATGAGCCCGATCGCCACCGGTTCCGATACCGGCGGCAGCCTGCGCAATCCGGCGTCGTTCTGCGGTGTCGTCGGGTTCCGCCCGTCGCCGGGCGTGGTGCCGGGCGATACTCGTGGCATGGCGCTGATTCCGCTGCCGACGCCGGGCCCGATGGCGCGCACGGTTGCCGATGCGGCGCTGATGCTTTCGGTGCAGATGCGCGCCGACCGCATGGACCCGTGGACCTCGATCGTCGACGGCCGCACCCACGCCGATCCGGCCAAGTTGCGCGCTTTGCCGCGCGTCGATCTCTCGTCGTTGCGCATCGCCGCGACCGAGGACTTCGGCTTCGCGCCGACCGAGCGGGTGATCCGCGACAGCTTTACCGACAAGCTCGCGCGCTTCGGCAGCGTGTTCGGCGAACTCCGCAACGACCACCCCGATTGCGACGAGGCCGACCGCGCGTTCTCGATCCTGCGCGGCGTGATGTTCCTGTCGATGCACCACGACCGGGTAAAGAACCACCCCGACAAGGTTGGCCCGAACGTGCGCGACAACGTTGCCGAGGGGTTGACCTATTCGGCCCTCGACGTGACCGAGGCGCTGTTGATTCAGGGGCGCATCTACCGCAACTGGCAGCGTTTCTTCGAGACCGCCGACTTCATCCTCGCGCCTTCGGTGACGATCAGCCCGCGCGACTGGCACGAGCTTTACCCCACCGAGATCGACGGCAAACCGACCAAGACCTACTACCACTGGCTGGCGATGGCCTATGCCGGAACCCTGCCTGGGCATCCGGCGGTCACCATCCCGGCGGGGCGGGACCGTCTTGGGTTGCCGTTCGGCCTTCAGGTCATCGGTCGCAAGGGCGACGACCTCGGCACCTTGGCGGTGGCGGCCGAGCTGGAGGCACTGTTCGCCGCAGACCCGGAACTTGCGCGCCCGATGGTCGATCTCGCGATGCTGCGCGCCGCGCCGCCGCTCAAGGACGCGCCGGGCTTCCTCAGCTTCGACTGAGTGCAATCAAAAAAGCCCCGGAGTATCTCCGGGGCTTTTTTCTTGGGTGCAGGAAATTCAGAACAGCTTGCCGCGCGCCGTGACCGGCCACAGGCACTCGACGCGGCCGTCACGCACGCCGACGAACCAGTCGTGGAGGTTGCAGGTGGGGTCGCAGTGCCCCGGCACCAGCAGCACGCGGTCGTTGATCGCCAGCACGCTCTCGGGGTCGGCGAGGGTGCCGTGTTCGTCGGATGCACCGGCATAGCTCACACCGGCCCAGGTCTTTGTCCCGGCGACGCTGCGGTCGTAGACCGTCGGCAGGCCGGAATCCACCGAGTGCGCCTTGAGGCCCGCGTCGCACACCGCGCGCGTGGCGGTGGGGTGGCTGATCACCGCCGCCAGAATGAACAGCGCGTTCTCGAAACCGAGGCCGCCGCCGTCCGCACCTCGAATGCGGCCGTAGTCCACATCCATGAAGATGTAGGAACCGCACTGGATCTCGGTGTAGACGCCGGATACGCCCTCGAACGCGAAAGTTCCGGTGCCTGCGCCGGTCACTACCGGGCAGGGGATGCCGGCGGCGGCGAGCAGGGCCACGGTCTCGGCGGTCTTGCGGGTGGATTCCGCGACGGTGGCGCGGCGCTCCGCGGCGTCGGCGATGTGCTGCGCACCCCCGTGGTAGGACTGCAGGCCGACGAACGCGAGGCCGGGCGCTTCGTTCACTCGACGCGCCAGTGCCACCGCCGGTTCGCCCGGGGCGATGCCGCAGCGCGCCGCGCCGCAGTCGATCTCCACCAGAACCTCGAGCTGGAGCTCGGCCGCCGAAGCCGCTTCGGAAAGCGCCGTCACGTTGGCGTGGTCGTCGACGCACACCCGCACCTGGGCCTGTTTCGCCAAGCGCATTAGCCGCGCGATCTTCGCCGGTTCGGTGACTTCGTTGGCGATCAGCACGTTGCCGACGCCACCGCGCACCAGCGCCTCGGCCTCGGATACCTTCTGACAGCAGACGCCGATGGCGCCGCCCTTGGTCATTTGGTAGCGGGCGATATCCGCCGATTTGTGGGTCTTGGCGTGGGCGCGCAGGGCGACCCCCATCGTTGCCGCGTGATCGCGCATTTTCGCGACATTGCGCTCGAACGCGTCGAGGTCGACCACCAGCGCCGGGGTCATCACCTCGTCGAGGGGCATACCGACGCGGGCGGGGGCGTCGTAACCCACTTCCGGGTCCATGGTCATCGTCGTGTCTCCCTGTAGGCTAAAGCGCCGCCGAACGGGTCCGGTGCGCCGTCGGCGATCATGTTGCCGAGAATGTCCGCCGTCGTCGGCCCGAGCGTGAACCCCTGGTGCCCATGGCCGAAGTGCAGCCACAGCCCTTTGTGGCGCGGCGCGCGGCCGACCATCGGCAGCATGTCGGGCATACACGGCCGGTGACCGAACCACGGCTCGGCTTCCACCGCTTCGCCCAAGGGAAACAGCTCGCGGATCGCCGCCTCGGCGCGGCGGATCTGCCTGAGGTCGGCGGGCGCGTTCATCCGCGTGAGATCGGCGCCGGTGGCGATGCGCAGGCCAGTGGGGGTCATCGCACAGACCGCGCCGTTGTCGGTATCCATGAACGGATGCCGCAACGGTTGGGCAAATTTGTAATGGCGGTGGTAGCCGCGCTTGCGCACCATCCGGACCCGGTAGCCGAATCTGTCGAGCAACTCCTGCGACCACGGCCCAAGCGCTATCACCGCTTGAGGTGCGCGGAGCGGGCCATCGGCGGTGGCGAGTGTCCAGCCGCCGGCGTCTTCGGCGAGCGTGGTGGCGTCGCCGCGAACGATCGTGCCGCCGCGCGCCGCGAACAGGTCGGCGTAGGCGGTGACCAGCCCGCCGGGGTTCGAACATGCCCAGGCCTCGTGCCAATCGACGCCGCCCGCCATCTCGCGCTCTAGCAACGGCTCTTCGGCGCGGAGATCGGCGGGCGAGAGGATGCGCATCGCGACGCCGTAGTCGCGGTGCAGGCGCTCGGCGTCCTTGGCCGCGGCATCGAAGGTCGCGGCCGAGCGGTAGGCTTGGCGAAAGCCCTCGCGGGAGATCAACGCGTCGGCACCGGCGGCGGCGATCAGCGGCGCGTGGTCGTCGCCCGCGCGGGTCACCAACTGGCTGTAGATTGCCGAAACCGCCCGGTGGCGCTTGGGGAAGGAATTGTAGAAGTAGCGCGCCAACGGCCCGAACAGGCCGGGCATAGCTGCGAGGTGCCAGTTCACGTCGTTGGTGCGCTTGGTCGCGACCTCGAGGAGCTTTGAGAACGCCAGCGGGAAGCCGTAAGGCTCCACCGCTTCGGTCTGGATGAATCCGGCGTTGCCGAAGCTGGTCTCACGGCCGGGTTCGCGCCGGTCGACGAGGGTGACGGCGAAGCCGCGCGCCTGCAAGGCAAGCGCGCTGGAAACGCCGACCATCCCCGCGCCGAGGACGAGGATCTCGGTCATGCAACCGCTCCTTTGTCGGCGATCACGGTGATTTCCACCTTCGCATCCACCACAAGGTCGCAAACGATGGTGCTGCGCACCGGCAGCGGGTCGGCGAACCACGTCTTGTAGGCGGCGTTGAACGCCGCGAAGTCGGCTTTGTCGGTGAGGAAGCAGGTCACCGAGACGACGTCGGCAATCGCGTAGCCTTGGGCTTCGAGGATGTCCTTGATCCGGGTCATCGCGGCATCCGTCTCGCGGCCGATTTCGCCGGCGAGCGAGCCATCGGCCTCGAAGCCGATCACGCCCGAGAGATAGAGAGTGTTGCCGACGCGGCGATAGGTGGAGAACGGCAGGGCGGTCATGGGCTCTGTTCCTTGTCTGGGGAGGGGGTGCTCGGCTTCGGCGCGCGCGCCGCGAGGCCGGCGATGAGGTTTTCGAGAAGGGCGTCGTAGCCGCCGGTGAGCGGCGCCTCGACGCCGTTCTTCCAGCGCAGCGCGAACGCCCGGTTGCGCATCAGCGGCATATACGCGGCAGTTTCGGGGAAGCGGGCCGGGTCGAGCGCGGAGAGGCGGGATTCGAAGCTGGTTTCCCAAGCGGTAACGTCGCGTTGCGGCGGGGGTGCCAGTTCCATCGTCATGTAGCCGAACAGGCCGCCGATCAGCGCGTTGAAGGCGTCCACCAGCGGTTCGCCGTCGTAGCCCGCGCGGCGCAAAGCGGTAATGAGAACCTCGATGAGGGCTGCGTGGGGCGGGCCGTTCGATTTGATCTGCGCGCCGATGAGGTTGGCGATGTCCGGGTGTCGTTGTGCGGCGGCACGGTAGCGGCGGAACACCAGGCGCAAGGTGTCGCGCCAGTCGTCGGGCACTTCGTCGGGGCGGATCAGGCCGGAGGTGATGGTGGCGGTGATCTCGGAGAACAGGTCGTCCTTGGCGCCGCCGATGTGCCAGTAGATCGCGGCGGGATAGACCCCGAGTTGGCGCGCTAGAGCCCGGACCGAGAAATTGCCGAGGCCTTCCGCATCGATCAGCGCGATCGCGGCGGATACGATGGTGTCGCGGGTGAGGCCTTTTTCGGCCGCACGCCCCAGGCGTCTATCTGGTCCCGGATCGGTCATGGTGCCTCGGTTATTGGAGCGTCGCGAAAACGCTAATTGTCCACCGGACAATTGTCAAGCCGAAGGCGGAAACCGAAACCGCCCTCGGGCAAAGCCGGAGGGCGGTTGTTTTCTGGCGGAAGCGTCAGGCGAAGTACTTCGCCATTTCGTCGGGCGGCACCATGCTGCCGCCGGTCGCCCAGGTGAGGTGCGTCGCGCCGGCGAGCTGTTCGTCGGTGAAGCCCATGCGTGCGCGATAGTCGGTATCGGCGAGCATCCGCGCGGGACCGGGCGCGCCTGCGATTGCCGAGGGTTCGAGGCAAATCCCTTGGGTGTCGCGCAGCACCTTGAGGAGGTTGAAGAGCTCGGCGTCGGCCACCGTAAAGTAGCCGTCGACCAGCCGCCGCATCGCGCGGCCGACGAAACCCGACGGACGACCAACCGCGAGGCCGTCGGCGGCGGTGCGGTTGGGGATGCCGAAATCCTGCACCGCGAGCTTCTCGTGCATGTCGGTGTAGACGCCGAGGAACATACAGGGCGAGGCGGTGGGCTCCGCGAAGATGCAGCGCACCGCATCGCCGAACGCCAGCTTGAGCCCGAAGGCGACGCCGCCCGGTCCACCGCCGACGCCGCACGGCAGGTAGACGAACAGCGGATGCGCGGCATCGACCGCGACGCCGCGCGCGTCCAACTGCGCGCGCAGCCGCAGGCCCGCCACCGAATAGCCGAGGAACAGGTCCTTCGACCATTCGTCGTCGACGAAGTGGCAGAACGGGTCGGCCTCGGCTTCGGCGCGGCCGCGTTCGACCGCCGCGCCGTAGTCGCCGGAATGCTCGACGACGGTGACGCCGCAGGCGCGCAGCTTGTCCTTCTTCCACTGGCGCGCATCGGCGGACATGTGCACCGTGGTCTTGAAGCCGATCTTCGCCGAGATCATCCCGATCGACAGGCCGAGGTTGCCGGTCGAGCCGACCGCCACGGCGTAGCGCGCGAAGAACGCCCGCGCCGCGTCGTCGCCGAGGACGCGATAGTCCGACTCCTCGGTAATCAGCCC
>QKGW01000373.1 GCA_003250275.1 Alphaproteobacteria bacterium | reverse complement strand
GAAACTCGGGCGCCTACCTGCTTTCGGATCTCGCGGGCGGCGTCACCGGTGAACTCCACCACGTCGACGCGGGCTATCATACCAACGGCATGATCAATCCGGCCTCGGCCGCGGGCAACGCCGAACTGATGAAGGCGTTCTCCGAGATGTAATCGACCGGAGCGCCCCCACGCGGGGCGCTCCGCCCCATCGGGAAAGGCGCCCGCCATGGCCGGCAACGCATTCGGCACCCTGTTCCGCTACACCACCTTCGGCGAGAGCCACGGCCCCGCGATCGGCTGCGTCGTCGACGGCGTGCCGCCCGGCATCCCGCTCGCGGAAGCGGACATCCAGCCCTTCCTCGACAAGCGCCGCCCCGGCCAGTCGCGCCACACCACCCAGCGCCGCGAGGCCGACCTCGTGCGCATCCTCTCGGGCGTCTACGAAGGCCGCACCACCGGCACCCCAATCGGCCTCCTGATCGAGAACACCGACCAGCGCTCGAAGGACTATTCCAACATCGCCGAGAGCTTCCGCCCCGGCCACGCCGACTTCACCTATCAGGCGAAGTACGGCATCCGCGATCCGCGCGGCGGCGGGCGCTCCTCGGCGCGCGAAACCGCGATGCGCGTCGCCGCCGGCGCAGTCGCGCGCAAGGTGCTCGACGCCGTCGTCCCCGGCGGAGTCGCGATCCGCGGCGCGATGGTCGCGATGGGCGACCATGCGATCGACCGCGCCCGCTGGGATTGGGCCGCAATCGACGCCAACGACTTCTTCTGCCCCGATGCCGAAACCGCCGCCCTCTGGGCGACCGAACTCGACGCGATCCGCAAGTCCGGCTCCTCGATCGGCGCGGTCGTCGAGGTCGTCGCCGAGGGCGCGCCCGCGGGCCTCGGCGCGCCGGTCTACGACAAGCTCGATGCCGACATCGCCAAGGCGCTGATGAGCATCAACGCGGTCAAGGGCGTCGAGATCGGCGAAGGCTTCGCCGCCGCAACGCTGCGCGGCGAGGAGAACGCCGACGAAATGGAACCCGACGGCAAGGGCGGCGTGCGCTTCCTCTCCAATCACGCGGGCGGCATCCTCGGCGGCATCTCCACCGGCCAGCCGATCGTCGCGCGCATGGCGGTCAAGCCGACCAGCTCGATCCTCATCCCGCGCAAGAGCGTCAGTCTCGCGGGCGAGGCGGTCGACGTCTTGACCCGCGGCCGCCACGACCCATGTGTGGGCATCCGCGCGGTGCCGGTGGCGGAAGCGATGCTCGCCTGCGTGCTCGCCGACCACCTGCTGCGTCACCGCGGCCAATGCGGCGGTTTCCCCGCTCCCTGACCACTCCCTTGGGAGGATACCGATGTTCTTCAGAAAACCGGCGGTCGATTCGGTCGACGCCGTCACCGCCCATGGCTGGATCGCCGCGGGCGAGGCCACCCTCGTCGACGTGCGCGAAACCGACGAACTCGCGGCGGCGAGCGTGCCCGGCGCGATGCATCTGCCGATGACGCAGGTGAGCGTGGACGCCTACCCGGATTTTGGTGCAAAAAAGGTCGTGGTGATCTGCCATTCGGGCGTACGCTCGGCACGTGTCGCCGCCGCGCTCGCCGCGCGCGGCGTCTCCCCGGTCTACAACCTCAAGGGCGGCATCGTCGCCTGGGCCGCCGCCGGACTTCCGGTGCAAGAACAAGGATAAGGACATGCGCACGCTGGCACGCTGGATTTTGATTCTTCTCGCGATCGTCGGTGTGCTCGCAACCGCCGCGATAGTCGGGGCGGTGTTCCTCTTCCGCGCCGCGGAGCCCGACAAGGTCGCGGTGCACTCCGGCGACTACCTCGTCGTCGACTTCGACCGCGGCTTCTCGGCGCAGCCGCCGCGCGACGCCATCGAGGCGCTCTCGCGCGGCAACGAATACGTGTTCTCCGACCTCGTCGCCGCGCTCCGCCGCGGCGCCGCCGACCCGAAGATCTCGGGCCTCGCCGCCCATATCGGCGGCGCGCCGATCTCCCCCGCCCTCGCCCTCGAATTCGCCGACGCGGTCGCCGACTTCAAGAAGGTCGGCAAGAAGACCCTGCTGTTCTCCGAATCGCTCGACGGCGGCCCCGGCGCGGTCGCCCTCGCGGGCGCGTTCCAGGAGGCGTGGGTGCAGCCCTCGGGCATCGTCGGCCTGCGCGGCCTCGCGATCGAGATGCCGTTCGCGCGCCAGGGCCTCGCCGACCTCGGCATCCATGCCGACATCCTGCAGCGCTACGAATACAAATCCGCCTTCGACAGCCTCACCCGCGACGACATCGCGCCGCCGGTGCGCGAGAACCTCCAGCGCCTGATCGACGACCTCGCCGCTTCGCTTAACGCCGCGATCGCGCGCGAACGCGGCCTCGACATCTCCGCCGTCGCCGCGCTCGCGCAGCGCGGCCCGCTGCTCGCCAAGGACGCTCTCGACGCCAAGCTGATCGACCGCCTCGGCTACGGCTCCGAGTTCCAGGCCGCGGTCAAAGCCACCTTCCCCGGCAAACCGGTCCAGGCCGACGCCTACGCCGCCACCCGCGAAGCCACCGATACCGACGTCAAGATCGCGCTGGTGCAGGCCTCGGGGCAGATCGTCGCGGGCGAGAACGAGTTCCGCCCGCTCTCCGGCAGCGCGATGCTCGGCGCGCAGACCATCGCCCACGCGATCCGCGACGCCGCCGCGACCAAGGGTGTGCGCGCGATCATCCTCCGCCTCGACACCCCCGGCGGCGACTACGCCGCCTCCGACACCATCCGCCAGGCGATCGTCGCGGCGCGCCGCGACGCCAACATCCCGGTGGTCGTGTCGATGGGCGACACCGCCGCCTCGGGCGGCTACTTCATCGCCTCGGCGGCGGAAACCGTGGTCGCGGGCGAAACCACGATCACCGGCTCGATCGGCGTGATCGGCGGCAAGATCGTCCTCGACGAGGCGTGGAACAAACTCGGCATCCACTGGCAAACCCTCAAGACCGGGGAAACCGCCGGCATGTGGTCGCCCAACCGCCCGTTCACCTACGCCGAACGCGCGCGCATGGAGGCGATCATCGACGCCGCCTACGCCGACTTCACCGGCAAGGTCGCGGAAGCCCGCAAGCTCGACGCCACCGCGATCGACCGCGCCGCACGCGGCCGCGTGTGGAGCGGCAAGGCAGCCAAGGAAATCGGCCTCGTCGACGACACCGGCGGCCTGCTCAAGGCGCTCGCCTACGCCAAGCGCTCCGCCGGCATCCCCGCCGACCGGATGCCCGCGGTGATCAACTTCCCGCGCACCAAGTCGCTCACCGAAACCCTCACCGACCTCGCGGGCGGCGAAGCGGGCGAAATCGCCAAAATCTCCGCCCAG
>QKGW01000162.1 GCA_003250275.1 Alphaproteobacteria bacterium | reverse complement strand
GGCGTCGACGCGGCCGCGATAGGCGAGCCTGAGCCCCTGGTCGAAGCCGAAGAAATCCGGGGTGCAGACCGCGCCGAAGGCGCGCGCGATCGCCTGGGATTCGTCGTAGAGGTAGGGGAAGCAGAACTTGTGGCGCTGGGCGAAGTCCTTCATCGCCGCCGGGCCGTCCTCGGGGTAGGCCTGCACGTCGTTGGGCATGATCGCGACCGCGCGCACGCCGTAGGGTTCGAGCTCGCGCACGTCGCGCACCACCCGGTCGATCACCGCGCGGACGTAGGGGCAGTGGTTGCAGACGAACATCACCAGCGTCGCCTCGGTGCCGCGCACGTCGGCGAGGCTGATGGTCTCGCCCGAAACCGCGTCGGGCAGCAGAAAATCCGGCGCGTGCATCCCCACGAGACCCGGCGGCGTGACGGTATCGACCATTCCCTGCGCTCCTATTTCGGCCAGCGGCGGTGCACCCACAGCCACTGCTCGGGGTATTCGCGGATCCAGGCTTCGAGCTGGGCGTTGACCGCGGTCATCGCGCGGAGTTCGTCGCCCTCGCGGTCGCCGGTCGCCTCGACGACATGTGGGGGCAGAATTTCCAGGCGGAAGCGCGCGCCGCCGAGGCGCACCACCCGCGCCCCCGCCGCCGGCGCGCCGTACATCAGCGACAGCGTCGCGAGCGCCGAGGCGGTCATCGCCGGGCGGCCGAAAAACGGCACCGCGATGCCGTCGTTCATCTTCTGGTCGACCATCATTCCGAGATGCTCGCCGCGCTTGAGCAGCAGCATCGACCGCTTCGCGCCGATCGAGCCCTTGGGCAGCAGTTCGCCGGCGACGAGGTTGCGGTTGACGCGGAACATCCATTCGAGGTGCGGATTGTTGGGCCTGCGGTAGATGCGGTGCATCACCAGCCCCGCCGCCCCCGCCCCGGCGCTCACCAGTTCCCAGTTGCCGAGGTGGCCGCTCCACAGCAGACCCGGCTTGCCGTCATCCTTGATCGCGTGCGCGTGCTCGATGCCGACGATCTCGACGCGGCCCATTTCGAGCAGGGCGGTCTGGTGCGGGTATTCGAAGAAGGTACGGCCGAGGTTGTCCCACATGCCGCGGACGATCGCGGCGCGCTCCGCCGCGCTCTTTTCCGGAAACGCGGCGGCGAGGTTGGCCACCGCGACCTTGTGCGGCGGCAGCAGCGGCCCGACGAGCCGCCCGACCCGGCCGCCGAGGGCGGACGCGAAGTCCACCGGCAGCAGGCGCACGCCGCGGTAGACCGCCCAGGCGAGACCGGCGGAGAGGGGATCGACGATGCGGCGGGTGAACCAGGAAGCCATGCGGGTCCTTCAGGCGAGTTTGGCGCGGATCAGCGCGGCGACGGCGACGGCGTCGTCCCAGGCGACGTCGACGGCGACGACGTCGACCTGCTGACGCTGGTCGGGCGGCAGGCGCGCGGCGTCCTTCTCGGTGGTCACCGGCACCGCGCCCTTCTCGTAAGCAAAATCGAGGATCGGCTGAATGTCGTCGGGAACGTAAGGGTGATGGTCGTCGAATGCAAACCGGCGGATCACCCGCGCCCCGAGGTCGGAAAGGGTCTGGAAGAATTTCTCCGGCCGCCCGATGCCCGCGAACGCCACCACGTCGCGGCCCTTGAGGCGGTCGGCGGCGCGCGGCGCGAGGCGGGCGGCGTGCACCGGCAGATGGCGGGCGAGGCGCGGCGCGAGGCGATGGGTGTCCTCGCCGATCAGCACCGCCGCGTCCGCGCGCTTGAGCCCCGCCTCGGGGAACTCGCGGCACGGCCCGGCGGGAATGACGAGGCCGTTGCCGAAGCCGACCGCGGCGTCGACCACCACCAGCGCGCAGGTCTTCGCGAGCGCCGGGTTCTGGAAGCCGTCGTCGAGGATCAGGCAGTCGGCCCCGGCGGCGAGCGCGAGTTTGGCGGCGGCGATGCGGTCCGCGCCGATCCAGGTCGGCGCGACGGCGGCGAGCAGCAGCGGTTCGTCGCCCACCGCGTCGGCGTCGTGTTCAAGCGGGTCGACGCGCAACGGCCCCGGCTCGCTGCCGCCGTAGCCGCGCGAGAGATAGGCGGGCTTGCGGCCCTCGGCGGCGAGGAAGCGCCCGAGCCAGAGCGCCACCGGGGTCTTGCCGGTGCCGCCGACGGTGACGTTGCCGATGCAGAACACCGGCACCCCGGCGTTCCACGGCTTCGCGAACACCTGACGCAGCGCCGCGGCGACGCCGACGATCATCCCCACCGGTTGCAGCAGGCGGGCGAGCGCGCCGCCCGAGATCCAGAAGCGCGGCGGTTTCATGCCGGCCCCCGCAGGCGGTCGAGCGCCGGGCGCAGGCGGTCGAGCACGCGCACCGCGCTGCCCGCCTCGGCGGTGGCGAAGGCGGCGGCGGCATCCGCGATCGCGCGCGACCGCTCCGGCTGGGCGAGCAGATCGCCGACCGTCGCGGCGAGCGCGGCCTCGTCGGCGAAGCGGCAGGCGGCTCCGGCGGCCTCCATGCGTTCGGCCATCACGCCGAAGTTCTCCATGTGCGGGCCGAACAGTACCGCGCAGCCGAGGCGCGCGGGTTCGAGCGGGTTCTGCCCGCCCTCGCCGATCCACGACTTGCCCATCGCCGCGATCGGCGCGGCGCGGTAGAACACCCCCATCTCGCCCAGGGTGTCGCAGAGGTAGACATCGGTCTCCGGCTTGGGCAGTTCGCCCGCGCCGCGGCGCGCGACCGCGAGGCCGAGGCCCGCGAGTTCGGCGGCGACGTCGTCGCCGCGCTCCGGGTGGCGGGGCGCGACGAGGGTGAGGAGATCGGGGAAGCGCGCGCGCAACGCCTGGTGCACGCGCCCCGCCGAGGCATCCTCGCCGGGGTGGGTGGAGGCGGCGATCCACACCGGGCGCGCGCCCACCGCCTCGACCAGCGCCTGCAGCGCGGCGGCGTCGGCGGGCAGCGGCGGCGCGGCGTACTTGAGGTTGCCGACGCATTCGGCGGTGCGGGCGCCCAGGGCGCGCAGGCGTTCGGCATCCGCCTCGGTCTGGCCGAAGGCGACGTCGAACGCGCCGAAGAGCTGCCGCGCCAAACGCCCGAACTGCCGCCAGCGCGCGAACGAACGCGGCGAAACGCGGCCGTTGACCAGCACCATCGTCGCGCCGCTCGCGCGGGTCGCGGCGAGGAGGTTGGGCCAGATCTCGCTTTCCGCCCAGATCGCGACGTCCGGCCGCCAGAACCCGACGAAGCGCGCGACCGGCTTCGGCAAGTCGACCGGCACGAACTGGTGGATCACGCCGCGCGGCAGGCGGCGCGCCATCAGGTCGGCGGAGGTGACGGTGCCGGTGGTGACGAGCTGGCC
>QKGW01000252.1 GCA_003250275.1 Alphaproteobacteria bacterium | reverse complement strand
CAGGTGCCGGTGATCCGCGCGATGGCGCGCGACATCGACACCACCCTCGCGGGCTTCCTGCGCGGCCAGGCGACGGTGTGCCTCTGCCTCGCCGCGATCTACGGCGGCGGGCTTTCGCTCGTCGGGCTGGAGGCGGGGCTGCTCGTCGGCCTCGGCACCGGGATGCTCTCGTTCATCCCCTACGTCGGCTCGATCACCGGCTTCGTCGTCGCGATGACCCTCGCGCTGATCCAGTTCACCGATTGGCCGCAGATCCTCGCCGTCGCCGCGGTGTTCGGCGTCGGCCAGAGTCTCGAAGGCTACTTCCTCACGCCGCGCCTGGTCGGCGAGCGGGTCGGGCTGCATCCGGTCTGGGTGCTGTTCGCGCTGCTCGCGGGCGGCTCGCTGTTCGGCTTCCTCGGCATCCTCGTCGCGCTGCCGGTGGCGGCGGTGATCGGCGTGCTGGTGCGCTACGCCTTGCGCCGCTACCTCGCGAGCGAGGCCTACGCCAACAATGCGTCCGGTTCCGATGACTGAGCGGCCGTCGCAATACGTGCTCGATCTGCCGCACCGCGCGGCGCTCGGGGGCGAGGACTTCTGGGTGTCCGACTGCCACGCGGCGGTGACCGCCTGGCTCGACGCGTGGCCGGCGTGGACCGCGCCGGGGCTCGTCGTCGTCGCGCCGCCGCGCGGCGGCAAGACCCACCTCGCGCGGATCTTCGCGCACGAGACCGGCGCGGAGGTCGTCGCCGCCGCCGATCTGCGCGACGAGACCCGCCTGCCCGCGCCCGGCGCGCGCGCCCTGGTGGTCGAGGACATCGACCGCGACCCGCCCGAGACCGCGCTCTTCCACCTCTACAACCGCGCCCGCGAGGCCGGGGTGTCGCTGCTCTTCACCAGCCGTGCCGCGCCCGCGGCGATCCCGCTCGCGCTCGCCGACTGGCGTTCGCGGCTGCTCACCTGCGCGGTGGCGGAGATCGGCCGCCCCGACGACCGGCTGATGGCGGCGGTGCTGGCGAAGCTCTTCCACGACCGCCAGATGGTGGTCGGCGAGGCGGAGATTTCCTATCTGCTGACTCACATGGAGCGGGCGATCGCGGTGGCCGAGGCGGTGGTCGCCGAAGCCGACCGCCGTGCCCTCGCGCAGAAGCGCAAGGTCGGCATTCCGATCCTCAAGGAAACCCTCGACGCCCTCACTCGGGACTGAGTTCGAGGGATTTGGGCGAGAAGCAGGCGACGATCGCGCCGCGTCCCGGCCCGATTTCGACCCAGCTCTGGATCGGCAGCGCGAGCGCCGTCACCGCGCCGGTCGGGAACTTGCGCAGCCCCGGGTTTCCGGCGGCCTCGGCGCGCCGCGCCAGGGTCCACGCGAGGTCGAAGAGGCCGGGGTTGTGCCCGACCAGCAGCGCGGTCTCGGCTTCGTCGGGCAGCAGCGCGATGCGGCGGATCAGGGTTTCGGCGGAGGCTTCGTAGACCGCATCCGAGAATTCCACCGCCGCGGGCAACTCCGGCAGCACCAGCGCGAGGGTCTCGCGGGTGCGTTTCGCGGTCGAGCACAGCACCGCCTCGGGGGCGGGGCAGCGCGCCTTGAGCGCGTCGCGGATCGCCGGTCCGTCGGCCTCGCCGCGGTCGTTCAGCGGGCGCTCGTGGTCGGCGAGCCGCGGGTCGTCCCAGCCGGACTTGAGGTGGCGCAGCAGGATCAGGGTTTTTGTCATGAAAACATCATCCTGAGAGGGGGCGGAGGTCCGGTATCGGAGACGATGGCTCTTTCGACGCGAAGGAGTTTCCGCCACAATGGTGCTCGAAGTCCAGCGGCGCGTGCGCGCCCTGTCAGTCCGGAGGTTGAACATATGAGCGGCGCCAAGCCCGTCACCACGCCGAAGCCCGTCGACATCGGTGCGCTGCCCGTCGATACCCTCTACGTCAACCGCGAGCTGTCGTGGCTGGCCTTCAACACCCGCGTGCTCGAAGAGGCCGACAACCCCAACCATCCGCTCTACGAACGGGTGCGGTTCCTCTCGATTTCGGCGTCGAACCTCGACGAGTTCTACATGGTCCGCGTCGCCGGCCTGAAGGGGCAGATCGATGCGGGCGTCAACACGCCGTCCGACGACGGCCTCACCCCCGAGCAGCAGCTCGCGCAGATCAACGCCGAGGCGCGCGTGCTCGTCGCGCGCCAGGCCAGCACCTGGAAGTTCCTCCAGGAGGAGCTGCGCAAGGAAGGCGTCGCGGTGATCGAGCCGAAGGAGCTGACCCAGTCCGACCGCGCCTGGCTCGCCGATCACTTCATGGGGCAGATCTTCCCGATCCTCACGCCGCTCGCGATCGACCCGGCGCATCCGTTCCCGTTCATCCCCAACCTCGGCATGGCGCTGGTGCTGGAGCTGCAGTCGAAGGCGCGGCCCGAACTGCTGCACGCGCTTGTGCCGCTGCCGGCGCAGGCGGCGCGGTTCATCCGCCTGCCGGGCGAGGGCATCCGCTTCATCTCGCTCGAGGCGGTGGTGATGATGTACCTCGACCGCCTCTTCCCCGGCTACGAGCTGATGAAGAGCGGCCACTTCCGCATCCTGCGCGACAGCGAAATGGAAATCGACGAAGAGGCCGAGGACCTGGTGCGGAGTTTCGAGAGCGCGCTCAAGCGCCGCCGCCGCGGCCACGTCATCCGCCTCACCATGACCCACGAGATGGCGCCCGAGCTGCGCGAGCGCATCGCCGACGCGCTCGACATCGCGCAGCAGGACATGTTCGACCTCGAAGGCATGATCGGCATCGCCGACGTCAAGGGGATCATCGTCAACGACCGCCCCGACCTGCTGTTCTATCCGTTCTCCGCGCGCTTCCCGCAGCGCATCCGCGATTTCGGCGGCGACTGCTTCGAGGCGATCCGCAACAAGGACATGATCGTCCACCACCCCTACGAATCCTTCGACGCGGTGGTGCAGTTCATCCGCCAGGCGGCGCGCGATCCCGACGTCGTGGCGATCAAGCAGACCCTCTACCGCACCTCCGACGATTCGCCGATCGTCGCCGCGCTCGTCGAGGCGGCGGAGGCGGGCAAGTCGGTGGCGGCGATGGTCGAGCTCAAGGCGCGCTTCGACGAGGAGGCGAACATCCGCTGGGCGCGCCGTCTCGAACGCGCCGGCGCGCAGGTGGTCTACGGCTTCATCGACCTCAAGATCCACGCCAAGGTGTCGCTGGTGGTGCGGCGCGAGAACGGCCAATTGCGCTCCTACGTCCACTACGGCACCGGCAACTACCACCCGATCACCGCGAAGATCTACACCGACCTGTCGTTCTTCACCTGCGATCCGGCGCTCTGCCGCGACGCCGCGAAGATGTTCAACTACATGACCGGCTACGCCCGCCCGGAGACGATGGAAAAGCTCACCATCGCGCCGATCAACCTGCGCGGCCGCCTGATCGCCGACATCGAGGCCGAGATCGCCAACGCAAAGGCAGGCAAGCCCGCGGCGATCTGGGCCAAGCTCAACAGCCTCGTCGACACCGCGATCATCGATGCGCTTTACCGCGCCTCGCAGGTCGGGGTGCAGGTCGACCTGGTGATCCGCGGCATCTGCTGCCTGCGTCCGGGCATTCCCGGCGTGTCGGAGAACATCCGGGTCAAGAGCATCGTCGGGCGCTTCCTCGAACACGCGCGCATCGCCTGCTTCGCCAACGGCCACGAGATGCCGTCGCCGCACGCCAAGGTCTACATCTCCTCCGCCGACTGGATGCAGCGCAACACCCTGCGCCGCGTCGAAAGCCTGGTGCCGATTGAAAACCCGACGGTGCATCGCCAGGTTCTCGACCAGATCATGGTGGCGAACCTCAAGGACACCGCGCAAAGCTGGATCCTCTCCAACGACGGCACCTATCGGCGCTGCGAGCCGGTGGGCGAGGGCTTCAGCGCGCACACCTACTTCATGACCAACCCGAGCCTTTCGGGCCGAGGCAGCGCGCGCGTCATTCGGCAGGGCAGCGAGATTCTGACCTTGTCGTCCGCCCAGTCGGACCACTAATATGCCCGGCGCGCCAGCTCCCATACGGTTCGGAGACGGCGCCAGAAAGGTTGGGCTGGGCATGAGCGCGCATCCTCTACACCACGTCGTCGACGCGGAAGCCTCGGTGTCCGGCGACGGACGCCCGGTCGGCGTCATCGACATTGGCTCCAACTCGGTACGCTTCGTGGTGTTCGCCGGGCTGACGCGCGCGCCGGTGCAGCTGTTCAACGAAAAATCCGCCTGCGCGCTCGGCGCGGGGATCCAGACCTCGGGCGTGCTCAACCCGGCGGGGCGCGACTGCGCGATCACCGCCGTCGGGCGCTACGTGCGGCTGGCGCGGGCGATGGGCGTGGGGCGGCTCGACCTGCTCGCCACCGCGGCGGTGCGCGACGCCACCGACGGCCCCGCCTTCACCTCCGAGATCGAGCGGCGTTTCGACATTCCGGTACGGGTGCTCTCGGGCGAGGATGAGGGGCGGCTCGCCGCGCTCGGCGTGCTGCTCGGCACCCCCGACGCCGATGGCGTGGTCGCGGACCTCGGCGGCGGCAGCCTCGAACTCGTCGAGATCGACGGCGGCCAGATCGACCCGCTCGGGCGGCTGCGCTCGTTCCCCCTGGGGGTGCTGCGCCTCGACGATCTCGAACGCGTCGGCGGCGAGGCGGCGGTGGACGAGCAAATCCTGCACGAGCTCGCGCGCGCGCAGTGGATCGCCGAGCGGCCGGTGAAGAACCTCTACGCCGTCGGCGGCTCGTGGCGCGCGATGGCGAAGCTCTGCATGTTGCAGGAGAACCACCCGCTCCAGGTGCTCGACAAGTACACCCTCTCGCGCGCCAAGGCGTTCGAGCTGTCCGACCTCGTCGCGCGCATCGGGCGGCGCTCGCTCGACAAGATTTCCGGCATCTCGCGCCGCCGCCTCGCGGTGCTGCCGCAGGCGGCGCGGCTGTTGCGCGTGCTCCTCGAAACCATCCGCCCCGAGCGCGTGGTGTTCTCGATCCACGGGATGCGCGAGGGCTTCTACTACAACAACCTGCCGGAGGCGATCCGCGACCGAGACCCGATCGTCGACATGTGCGAGGCGGTGGCGGGCAACGGGCACCGCTTCGCGCAGCAGCCGGTGGTGCTGATGCGCTTCCTCGACCCGCTGTTTCCGCAGGAGACGCCGAAGCAGCACCGCCAGCGCTTCGCCGCGTGTATGTTGGGCGATCTCTACTGGGACGAACACCCGGATTTCCGCGGCCAGCAGGCGTTCTTCAAGACCCTGCGCCTGCCGGTGGTCGGCTTCGACCACGAGGACCGCGCCGCGCTCGCGCTGATGGTGCTCTACCGCTACCAGTCCTACGACGAGATCCACGACGCCCAGGACGTGCTCGCGCTGCTCGCCCCCGAGGACCGGGTGCGGGTGCAGGCGGTGGGCTGCGGCCTGCGCCTCGCGCACGTGATCTCGGGCGGTGCGCCGGGCATTCTCGGCAACTGCCGCCTGATCCTCGAATCGCGACGCCTGGTGCTGCGCATCCCCGCGAACGACCCGGCGTTCGACGTCGGCGCGTTCGAGAAGCGCCTCGACCGCCTCGCACGCATCCTCAGCCGCGAACCCGCGGTCGAGTGGGTGTAAGCACTACACCGCCAGCAGCTTTTCCAGAATTTCGTCGAGATGCACCCGCCGCAGTTCCGCGAGGCGGGCGGCTTCCGCACGGCCGATCGCTTCCGCCAGCACCGGCTTGATCGCGCGGCCGACTGGGCAGGCCGGGTTGGGCGGGTTGGGGCCGAAGCTCGGGCCTTCGTCGTCGTCGACCGCGATCGCGATCGCGGCGAGGTCGATGCGCGCTGCCGGATGGGCGAGGCGGTAGCCGCCGCCCGAGCCGCGCCGCGACGCCACCAGTCCCGCGCGGGCGAGCGCGGCGAGCAGACGGCGCACCACCACCGGGTTGGTGTTGACGCTGTCGGCGACGTAATCCGAGGTGACGTCCTCGCCGGGGTTGTTGGCGAGAACGGCGCAGACGTGGACGGCGGTGGTGAAGCGGCAGTTGCGCGGCATGGCGGCTCCTTTCGTAACAGAGTTCGTTACGATTTTGCCGCAAGTCAAGGCCCCGCGCGGGGGCCTTGGGATCACTCGGCGGCGTTGCTGTCCGCGAGCTGTTCGGTGGTGGCGGCGGAGGTGACGTCGCCCGCTTCGCCGAGCGGTTCGGACTCGGTGTCCTCCTCGACCGGGATCAGCTCGATGCGGCCGTTGTCCGGCGAGATCGCGAGGGCGATGTGGCCGTGCTTGAGGCGCAGCGCGTCCTCGCCGAAGAGGATGCGGCGCCAGCCCGCCATCGCGCGCACCGGCGCGTTGTCGTCGGCGGCGAGGTCTTCGAGCTCCTCGGTGGTGGCGACGATCTTCGAAGCCACGCCGTGCGCGTCGCACTTGGTCTTCAACAGCACGCGCAGGAGGTCGACCACCGGCGCGAGGCCCGGCGGGTGATCCTTGTGGATCGGCAGTTCGGGCAGTTCGCCGGTCGGCAGCGCGAGGCCGGTTTCCACCGCCTCGACGATCGCCTCGGCGGTCGGGCCCTCGGTCATGCTCTTGGGCAACTGGCGGGTGTCGGCGAGGGCGGCGAGGGTGGTCGGCGAGGACGCGGCGATTTCGAGCAGCGCCTCGTCGCGGATCACCCGCTGGCGCGGCAGGTCGCGCCGCTGCGCTTCGAGCTCGCGCCACGCGGCGAGTTCGCGCAGCACCGCGAGGAAGCGCGGGTTCTTGGTGCGCGACTTCATCCGGCGGAACATCTCGCGCGGATCGGCGACGTAGGTCGCCGGGTCGGTCAGCACCTTCATCTCTTCTTCGAGCCATTCGGCGCGGCCGGTGCGCGCGAGCACCGAGGCGAGCTTGCGGTAGACCTTGCGCAGCGGGATCACGTCGGAGAGCGCGTAGACCACCTGGCGGTCGGTGAGCGGGCGCTTCGACCAATCGGTGAAGCGCGTCGACTTGTCGATGCGGGCGTTCGCGAGCTTGGTCGCGAGCGTCTCGTAGCCGACGGATTCGCCGAAACCGCACACCATCGCCGCCACCTGAGTGTCGAATAGGGGCTTCGGCAGCTCGCCCATCAGCTTCATCAGGATTTCGAGATCCTGGCGCGCCGCGTGGAACACCTTCAAGACCGAGGCGTCGCGCATCAGCACGAAAAAGGGTTCGAGGTCGATGCCGTCGGCGAGCGGGTCGATGCACGCCGCTTCGTTTTCGCCTGCAACCTGGATCAGGCAGAGCCTGGGCCAATAGGTTTTTTCGCGAATGAATTCGGTGTCGACGGTGACGTATTTCGAATCCGCCAGGCGGACGCACAGCGCCGCGAGGGTTTCGGTATCTGTAATCAGGCTCATGGCGGCAACCTATACTCTCACGCCTGCGCGATGACAAGCGTTTGGTCCGCGCGCGGCGCGGCCCTGGGAGTGCAAATCGCGCCTTGACAAAGGTGCCGCTTCGTTGTGCTTTTGCCTGCCGAAAGAAACCCCGAGGATTGCGCCATGCACGCCTACCGTAGCCACACTTGCAACCAGCTTACCGCCGCCGACACCGGCGCGACCGTCCGGCTTTCCGGCTGGGTGCACCGCAAGCGCGACCACGGCAACCTGCTGTTCGTCGACCTGCGCGACCATTACGGCATCACCCAGTGCGTCACCGACAGCGCGAGCGCGGTGTTCGCCACGCTCGAAGCGGCGCGCCCCGAGAGCGTGCTCTGCGTGACCGGCCGGGTGGTCAAGCGCGACGCCGAGACGGTGAATACCAAGCTGCCGACCGGCGAGATCGAGATCCGCGTCGACGAGGTGTCGGTGCTCTCCACCGCCGAGGTGCTGCCGATGCAGGTCGCCTCGAACGAGGACTTCTCCGAGGAGATGCGCCTGCGTTACCGCTTCCTCGACCTGCGCCGCGACCGCCTGCACGCCAACATCGTGCTGCGCTCCTCGGTGATCGCGTCGATCCGCCGCCGGATGATCGAGCAGGGGTTCATGGAGTTCCAGACCCCGATCCTCACCGCCTCGTCGCCCGAGGGCGCGCGCGACTTCCTCGTGCCGGCGCGCCAGCACCCCGGCAAGTTCTACGCCCTGCCGCAGGCGCCGCAGCAGTTCAAGCAGCTCCTCATGGTCGCGGGCTTCGACCGCTACTTCCAGATCGCGCCGTGCTTCCGCGACGAAGACAGCCGCGCCGACCGCAGCCCGGGCGAGTTCTATCAGCTCGACTTCGAGATGAGCTTCGTTACGCAAGACGACGTGTTCGCCGCGATCGAGCCGGTGATCGAGGGCGTGTTCAAAGAGTTCGGCAAGGGCCGCGCCGTCACCCCGGCACCGTTCCCGCGCATCCCGTTCGACGAATCGATGCTCAAGTACGGCTCCGACAAGCCCGACCTGCGCAACCCGCTGGTGATCGCCGACGTTACCGAGGCCTACCGTGACTCGGGCTTCGGCATCTTCGCCAAGGGCGTCGCCGCCGGTTCGGTGGTGCGCGCGATCCCGGCTCCGGGCGGCGCCGCCAAGCCGCGCTCGTGGTTCGACGGGCTCAACGCCTGGGCGCGCGAAGAGGGCGCCGGCGGTCTCGGCTACATCACCTTCGCCAATGGCGAGGCCAAGGGCCCGATCGCCAAGAACCTCGAAGCCGACCGCATCGCGGCGATCAAGGCCGCGGTCGGCGTCGGCGACGGCGACGCGGTGTTCTTCGCCTGCGACAAGCCGCTCGCCGCGGCGAAGTTCGCCGGCAAGGTCCGCACCAAGGTGTGCGCCGACCTCGGCCTCCTGGACGAGAACCAGTTCAAGTTCTGCTGGATCGTCGACTTCCCGATGTACGAGCTCAACGAAGAGACCGGCAAGATCGAGTTCAGCCACAACCCGTTCTCGATGCCGCAGGGCGAGATGGACGCGCTCCTCAACCAGGATCCGCTCACCATCAAGGCGTTCCAGTACGACATCGTCTGCAACGGTATCGAGCTGTCCTCGGGCGCGATCCGAAATCACCGCCCGGACATCATGTACAAGGCGTTCGAGATCGCCGGCTACCCGGCTTCGGTGGTCGAGGAGAAGTTCGGCGGTATGCTCAACGCCTTCAAGTTCGGCGCGCCGCCGCACGGCGGCTCGGCCCCCGGCATCGACCGCATCGTCATGCTGCTCGCCGACGAGCCGAACATCCGCGAGATCATCGCGTTCCCGCTCAACCAACAAGCCCAAGACCTGCTGATGCAGGCCCCGGCCGAGGTCGAACCCGAACGCCTGCGCGAACTCCACATCAAGCTCGATCTCCCCAAGCCCAAGCTGAAGGTGACGAGCGAAGCCCCCTCGGAGGGCTGAACCAAGGAAGTGAAAACCGGTGGGCTGCGAAGCCCGCCGGTTTCCGCTTTTGCGGCAGTGCCGTGCCGCATTCAAAAACCACAACTTTTCTAGTGCTTTAGCGATAAGGAGTAGGGACCGTGCTGTTCGAGACGATTGAGGGGGTGGACGTCGGCAAGTCGGCTGGCGCGTGGCTGCGCACGATGCGCGAGGCCGCGGGTCTGAGCCAGCGTGAAGTCGCCGTGCGGATCGGGCTCAGCTATCACACGTTCGTCGGTCACATCGAGGCGGGGATGGGGCGCATCGAACCCCGCGCCTTGGCGCGCTGGGCCGACGCGCTGCGCGTCGACCGCGCCGAGTTCGTGGCGCGCCTGAACGGCTTCGACGACGTGCCGCACCGGATCGAGGCGGAACTCGTCGAGGCCTGATCTGGCGAAGAGCCCCGGAGGGGGGGTCCGTGTTCCGGGGCTCTTCGACGAAAAATATGCACCGTGTGCGCTTTTGCCCTTGCAATGCCGCGCCGTGACACCGATTCTGTTATGACGGTTTTGTTACGGTTTTGTGACATCGGGGTCAGGCATGGATGCACTCCAGCTTCTGTTGCAGCTCGCGGGCAACGTCGTGCTGCTTCTCTGGGGGCTGCACATGGTGCAGACCGGCTTGGTGCGCGCGTTCGGCGCCGAGCTGCGGCGCTGGCTCGATGATGGCCTGCGCAACCGCGTCTCCGCGTTCCTCGCCGGCCTCGGCGTCACCCTCCTGCTGCAGAGCAGCACCGCCACCGGGCTGATGGTGGCGAACTTCGCCGCGGCGGGGGCGATGGCGCTCACCCCCGCGCTCGCGGTGATGCTCGGGGCCAACGTCGGCTCCACCCTGATCGTCCTGCTGCTGTCCTTCGACGTCACCCGCGCTGCGCCGCTCCTGCTCCTCGCCGGGTTCGTCGCGTTCCGCCGCGGTAACACCCGCTCGCACGACCTCGGCCGCGTCGGCATCGGCCTCGGGCTGATCCTTCTCGCACTGCACCTGCTGCTCGGCGTGCTCGCCCCGGCGGAGACCGCCCCGGCGTTCCGCGAGGCGCTCGACCTCTTCACCCGCGATCCGACGGTTGCGGCGCTGCTCGCCGCGGTGATCGCCTGGGCGGTGCATTCGAGCGTCGCCGCGGTGCTGCTGATCGCCTCGCTCGCGGGCGGCGGCGCGATCCCGCCCGACGCGGCGGTGGCGATGGTCGCGGGCGCCAACCTCGGCAGCGCCGTCAATCCGCTGCTCGAAGGCCCGCGCGACAACCCCTCCGCGCGGCGGATGCCGGTTGGCAACATGGTCAACCGCATCGCCGGCGTGGTGCTCGCGGTTGCGTTCTCCAAGACCATTGCCGCCGAGCTCGCCCTCCATCTGCCCGATCCGGCGCAGCAGGTCGCGGCGTTCCACTGCGCCTTCAACCTCGCGCTCGCGTTGTTGTTCATCGTGCCGCTGCCGCTGGTGTCGCGCGCGTTGGTGCGTCTGTTCCCCGACACCGCCAAGGCGTCCGACGCGACCACGCCGCTCTATCTCGACCGCGCCGCGCTCAAGATGCCGCAGGTGGCGGTCGCCAACGCCGCGCGCGAGGCGCTGCGCATGGCCGATACCGCGGGCACGATGATCGACGGCGCGCTCCACGTGCTGCGCACCGACGACCGCAAGCGGATCCAGGAAATCCGCCGCATGGACGACGTGCTCGACCGGTTGCAGGACGCGATCAAGCGCTACCTCACCGAGATCGGCATCGAATCCCTCGATCCGGCGGATGCGCAGCGGGTCGCGGACGTGCTCGCCTTCACCATCAACCTCGAACACGTCGGCGACATCGTCGACCGCAACCTGATGGAGGCGGCGCGCCGCAAGATCCGCCGCAAGCTCAAGTTCTCGGCGGAGGGGGCGGCCGATCTGATCCGCATCCTCGAACGCCTGAAGCGCACCCAGGCGCTCGCCGCCGCGGTGTTCGTCTCGGGCGACCGCGCCGCGGCGCGGGCGTTGATGAAGGAGAAGGAGATCGTGCGCGGGCTCGAAGCCCGGGCCACCGAGGCGCATTTCTCGCGTCTGCGCGCCGGGCGCTCCGAAAGCGTCGAGACCAGCGCGCTGCACCTCGACATCCTGCGCGACCTGCGCCGGATCAACGCGCATCTCGTCACCGCCGCCTATCCGGTGCTCGACCAGGCGGGCGACCTGCTGCCCTCGCGGGTGAAGCCGGATAGCGCCTAGGGTTTGCCGAGCGCCGGGGTTTCGAGCCAGCGCAGCAGGCGGATGGTGCGCTCGGCGCGCTCGATCAGCGCGGGCAGGGGCGCGGACGAGCGCTTGAGGTCGGCGAGGCGGCCCTCCCACTCGCGGATCATGTCGCGCTCGCGGTCGGGCTCGGCGCGCCGCCCGGTGAGCGCGCCGATGGTGCGGTCGAACGCCGGGTTCATCTCCGCCGGAAATCCCAGCAGCAGGTAGTCGTCGATCGAGATCGTCTCGGCGAGGTAAAGCTCGAACGCGAGCTCGGCGAGGCCGCGCGGGCTGATCGTGCGCACCGGGTATTCCTCCCCCGGCGCGGGGAGCGCGAGCGCCTCGGCTTCCGCGAGGAACGGCGCGTCCGCCTGCGGGGTGACGGGCGGCGGCGAAAGGGAGAGGGGCGGGTACAGGGGGCGCATCGGTTCGAGTCCGCTGGTCATCCGCATCGGTTTCGCTTCGCGTTGGGGGTCTGCCCTGCCGGCGAGCCGGAGAGGCCGCACCGGTGAGTCTCCGATGCACGCGCCGTGCCTTTACGTTTCGTTAAGATTCAAGGTGTTGGCGCAACCGGAAGTCGGCAAAAGTTGCCGGGCGGGCAAATTATTCCGGGTGGAACGCGCCGATCCTGCCGAGCCACGCCGCGCCGCGTACGCCACTGGAATCGCCGTGTTTCGGCGGCGCGAGGCGGGTCGCGACGGCGGGCGCGAAGACCCAGCGCGGCCAAAGTTTGGGCAACGCGTCGTAGAGATGCGGGAGGTTGGAGAGGCCGCCGCCCAACACGATCGTTTCCGGGTCGAGGACGTTGATCACGCTCGCGGTGGCGCGCGCGAGGCGTTCGGCGTGGCGGTCGAGGCTCGCCCGCGCCGCCGCGTCGCCCGCCGCCGCGCGTTCGGCGATTTCCGCGGCGTCGAGGGTCTGGCCGGTGGCGCGGCGGTGGTCGGCGGCGAGG
>QKGW01000056.1 GCA_003250275.1 Alphaproteobacteria bacterium | reverse complement strand
TCCTCGCCGTAATCCTCGGCGGTGCGGATCACCGTGTCGGCGTAGTAGCGCAAGTTGTCGTCCATCGCCGCCTGATCCTCCTTGAGCGCGGCGAGGTAGCCCTGGGTGCGCTCGCTCGACGGGTCGCGCGCCTTCTGCGCCTCCGCGACCTTGGCGAGCGCGTCGACCGCGAGGCCGTCGTCCTTGAGCTTGCGCCCGAGGAACGCGCCCATGCGCAGCGCGGTCTTGGCGGCGCGGTCGCGCTGCTCGTCGCGCGCGGCGATGTTCTCGCGCAGGTCCGAGCGCAACCGCTCCAGCCGAGCCTTGATTTCGGGTGTCGGCGCGGCTTTCGCAATCTGCTCCAGTTCCGCCACCGGATCGTCGGCGCGCTGGCCGAGCGCCTGCGGTGCGGGCTCGGGCGCGGCGGCGGCGCCGAGCTTCTCCCACGCCGCCTGGGCCGCGCGCAACTGCGCGGGCGCGCCCAGCACCGGCGCGGAAACCGCGACGCGGAAGCCGGTGGTCTTGGCGCGGCGCGGCCCGGCAGCGTCGAAATACGGCACCTCGGCGCGCGAGGCGGTGCGAATGTCGGCCTCGGCGGTGAGGTAGTTGCCGCCGCGCACCACGAAACCGCCCGCCGCGCCGTGCGCGCGCCCGAGCTTGTTGAGGTGGAACGGCGCGAACGCGATCTCGTCGAGGTTGCCGAGAATATCGAACAACCCCAACGGATTGGGCTTCAAGAGGCCGGTCAGCTGCGGCTTGCCGTTGGCCGACTGCGTACCCGCGAACCAGACGTAGCGCGCCATCCCCTCCGGCATCGGGAAGCTCGGCTCGGCGAAGTCGGCGTCCGCAACCGCCGCGCCGCCGCGCGCCGCGTATTCCCACTCGTCCTCGGTCGGCAGGCGCACGAAGCCCGGCTCGTCGCCGTTTTTCGGCAGGCTCTTCGCGGCGCTCTTGAGCAGCCACGCGGTATATTTCTCGCCGAACGCCACCGCGTCGAACCACGAGACCCCACCCTGGGCGAGCCGCCCGCCGAGGTTCGGCTGAGGGCAGGTCCCGTCCATCACCGCCTTGTACTGCAGCTCGCTGACCTCGTACTTGGCGAGCCAGAACTCCGAGGCGGTCTTGCCGCCCGGCAAACTCCCCGCGACCCACGCGCGGCGCGGCCCTTCCGCATAGCCGCGCTCGGCCTGCGGACTGCCGAGCGTCACCGCGCGGTCGCCCAACGCTCCTTCCGCCGGGACCGCAACCCGCCGGAACGCCATCGCCCCGCCGCACGGCATCGGCAACACCACGTCGTCCTTCATCGGCTGCGGGTTGAAGACCTTCGCGTCCCAATCGGCATGGGCAGGCGAAGCCAAAACGAAAAGCAAGGCCAGGGTTCCGAAAAGACCTTGGACCTTGTGGACACATCCCCGGTTTTTCGCCGCGAAGCGGCAATCTTCCATCACGCCGCGTAACGTCTCCATAGCGCGCCGCCCAAAAACGAACGGGGTCTGGGGCCCAAGGCCCCAGCGGGTCCGGGCAGCGCCCGGCTCTAATGTTTTCCTGTCCTCACACATCGCGCAGGCTTTCGGCGGGGTCGACGCGCGCGGCGCGGCGGCCGGCGAAGGCGGCGGCAGCGAGCGCGGCGGCGAGGGTGACGATCGCGGCGAAGGCGAAGCGGCCCGGCGGCATCCGGGTGACGAACTCGTTGGCGCCGAGGTTCGCGCCGAGGGAGAGATCGAACACCGCCGAAACGCCGAGGTAGACGACGCCGGAAAGCGCCGTGCCGAGCACCGCGACGAGCGCCCCCTGCACCGCCGGGAAGAGCGCGGCGTCGCGCGGCGAGAAGCCGATCAGGCGCATCAGCGCGAGGTCGCGGCGCTTGCGTTCGACGTTGGCCCAGAGAGACGCGCCGAGCGAGAGGAGGAAGCCGGTCGCGCCGATCGCGGCGATGACGAGCACGATCAGCGACAGCACCCGGTCGATCGCCCTGACGTTCTCGATCTCGGCAGCGCGGGTGCGCACCTCCATGCCCTGGCTGCGCAGGCGCTCGGCGAGCGGCGCGACGTCGTCGAGGCCGCGCGCGTAGAGGCGCAACCCGGCGAACACCCGTGGCGGCGACGCGGGCCGCGCGGTGCCGTGCGTCGTACCGAGGCGCGGCGCGGTGTAGCCGTCGCGGTAGTCCTCGGTGGCGAGAAGAAGATCGACGGCGACGAACGCCGCCGCGCGCCCGAACGCGGTTTCCGGCAGAACTCCGGCGACGGTGAGCGGGAAGCGCGCTACCTGGGTTTCGCCGCCCAGAGTACGCGCCACCTGCGCCGCGAGGGTGTCGCCCGTACGCGCGCCGAGGCGCTGCGCGGCGGCGGCGGTGAGCCACACGGCGGAGCCCTGCGGCGGCTTCGCGCCCGCGGGCAGGAGCGGATCGCCCGCCGCCGACGGCACCATTTCGAGGCCGGGATACGCCGCGCCCTCCGGCCCGCGCACGTCGAGCGTGGCGGAGAGCGAGCGCGAACGCGGCGCGAGGAAATCGACCCCCGACGCGGCGCGCAGGCTCTCGAACCACTCGGGCGCGAGGCGCTGGCTGCCGACGACGACGATCTCGCGGTTGGCGGGGTCGGCGAGCAGGCGCTCCTGCAGCGTCGAAATCATTCCGTACTTGAGGCCGAACAGCACCAGAAGCGGCGTCATCACCGCCGCGAGCGCGAGCACCAGACACGCGGACACCCGCGCGTCGAAGCGGAAATCGGCGAGCGCCAGCCGCGCCGCCTGAATCGCGCCGCGCGCGCTCACGACGCCACCTCCGCGAGCCAGCCGCCCGCCGTCGCGCTCGCGGTGGCGTAGCGCCGGAGGCCGAGGCTCGCGACCTTGCTCCAATCGTGGCTGACCAGGATCAGCGCGGTGCCGAGGCTCTTCACCAGCCCGGTCAGCAGCCCGAGCACCTTCTCGGCGTTGACCGGATCGAGCGACGCGGTCGGCTCGTCGGCGAGCAGCACCGCCGGGCGGTGCGCCAACGCCCGCGCGATCGCCGCGCGCTGGCGCTCGCCGATCGACAACTGCGCGGGCATCTTGCCGAGGTGCGGGCCGAGACCGAGGATCTCGACCATCGCCGCGATGTGCGCGTCCACGCCCTTGCTCTGGCCGAGCAGATCGGGCGACAGCCGCAAATTGCCGCGCACGCTCAAGAACGGCAGCAGCCCGCCGGTCTGAAGGATGTAGCCGATCCCCTGCGCCCGCGCCGCCGCGAGACCGTCGAGATTTTCGGCCTTCCACGCCGCCGCGACGTCGACGCCGCGAAACCGGAAGTCCGCCGCCGCCTCGGGCCGCAACACCAGGCCGAGCGCGTCGAGCACCGTGCTCTTGCCGCTGCCCGA
>QKGW01000187.1 GCA_003250275.1 Alphaproteobacteria bacterium | reverse complement strand
GCAGAATCTGGCCGGCGGCGGCGGCGTGGCGGCGGATCACCACCATCTGCGCGGTGTCGAGGGGACCGGGTTTATAGAGCACGGCGTGGGGCATCACGCGTTTTCCGAAATCGTGGGCGAACCCCGCCTGCGCCATCAGAAAAAGATCGTTTTCACGTATTCCTATTTGTTTGCCGAAGAATGCGAGCACCGCCGCGACCGACAGCGAGTGCACGAAGGTGTAGTCGTCGTGGCTTTGCAGCGCTTGCATCACCGCCGAGATGCGGCCGCCCTGGATCGCCGAGACGAGGTGCTGGGCGACCTCGTTGAGAAGGCGCGCGTCGAACGGCACGTCGGCGGTGGTGGCCTCGAACACCTTGGAGTACGAATGCCGCGCGGTCTGTAGGACGCGCGCCACGTCGGTATCGAGCGCGTCCCACGCGCGCTCCGCGCGCGCGCCGCACATCGAGTTGAATTCAAAAAGAAAAGCGCCGGTTTCGGCGGCTTCGTCGACACAGCGATCGATCACCCCCGCTTCGACCATCTGGCGGATGTAGGGGGTGATCATCCGCGCCACGAGCATGATCGGTACGGTCGAGTTGCGGTGGCTCTCGCGCACCGAAACCGCAACGTCGAGACCCGAGAGGGAATCCAAACGCTCGGCGATCACCATCGCCTCGAACGCCGTGGTGTTGACGAGATGCAGCGCCAGCCAGCCGTCATCGACCGCGACCGTCTGATAGCGGAAACGGAAAGTTTCCGACAGACGTTGCCGCGCCGATCGATCCTGACAGGCAACGAGTATCTTCGGCCTTTGCACCCGACACGTCTCCTGAAGTCCCAGGTGAACGGACTCCGGTATCCCCTCGGAAACCTCTCGGATTCGCCGCCCGAGTCGGTCTTCTTTCCCGAACACTATCACAGCCCGCGACTCGGCAAAACTATTGAGAAAAGCCGAACCGCCGAATTCTTAAAGTTTTTCTTAAATACATGCAATGGTATTCATGCCGAGTCGCGACTCGGAGGGCTGAAAGCCCTCCGAATGCAATTCTTGGGAGATGTTTAGCGCTCGAGCGCGCGCCAGGCGATATCGCGGCGGCAGAAGCCTTCGGGCCAGTCGATCCGGTCCACCGCCTCGTAGGCGCGGTCGCGCGCCTCCTTCACCGTGCGCCCCCGCGCCGCGACGCCGAGAACGCGTCCGCCGTCGGCGAGGACCTTGCCGCCCTCGGCACGCGTGCCGGCGTGGAACACCACCGCCTCGGGCACCGCGTCGGCGGCGGCGAGGTTGCGGATCTCGGTGCCCTTGAGCGGCGTGCCGGGGTAGCCCTGGGCCGCCATCACCACCACCAGCGCGGCGGCGTCGAACCACTCGACCGCGACGGTATCGAGGGTGCCGTCGGCGGCGGCGGCGAGCAGCGGCACGAGGTCCGACTTCAGCCGGCTCATCAGCACCTGGCACTCGGGATCGCCGAAGCGGACGTTGAACTCGATCAGGCGCGGCCCCTGCGCGGTGATCATCAGCCCGGCGAACAACACGCCCTGGAACGGGTTGCCCTCGGCGGCCATGCCCGTCACCGTCGGGGTGACGATCTTCTCCATCACCTCGTCGACAATCTCGGGGGTCATCACCGGTGCGGGCGCGTAGGCGCCCATGCCGCCGGTGTTGGGGCCGGTGTCGCCGTCGCCGACGCGCTTGTGGTCCTGCGCCGCGCCGAACGGGATCGCGGTCTTGCCGTCGATGACGGCGAAGAAGCTCGCCTCCTCGCCCTGGAGGAATTCCTCGATCACCACCTCGCCGCCGGCGACGCCGAACGCGCGGTCGGTCATGATCATGTCGATCGCGGCGAGCGCGTCGGCCTCGTTCGGGCACACCACCACGCCCTTGCCGGCGGCGAGGCCGTCGGCCTTGACCACGATCGGCGCGCCCTGCTCGCGCACGTAGGCCTTGGCGGCCTCGGCGTCGGTGAAGCGGGCGTAGGCCGCGGTGGGAATGTCGTGGCGGGCGCAGAAGTCCTTCATGAACCCTTTCGAGCCTTCGAGACGCGCCGCCGCGGCGCTCGGCCCGAACGCCTTGATCCCGACCGCCTTGAGCGCGTCGACGAG
The DNA here is from genome assembly GCA_003250275.1 of Alphaproteobacteria bacterium. GTDB lineage: Bacteria > Pseudomonadota > Alphaproteobacteria > Rhodospirillales > Rhodospirillaceae > Oleispirillum. The sequence continues at coordinate 10,445 of QKGW01000187.1, read as the reverse complement.
ACCCTCGACGAGCGGCGCCTCGGGCCCGACGACGACGAGATCCGCCGCCTTCTCCTGCGCCAGCGCGACGATGCCGGGCACGTCCTCGGCCTTCACCGGGAGGCACTCCGCCACCTGCGCGATGCCCGCGTTGCCGGGCGCGCACCACAGCGCCTCGCACAGCGGCGAGCGCTTGATCGCCCAGCACAGTGCGTGTTCCCGACCGCCGGAGCCGACCACCAGAATTTTCATCGGAACTTCCCCTTTCCCCGAATGCCTGCCAGAGTGTAGTCGATTGCGACCCCGCGGCAAGGCCCGCTTTTTCCGTTCGCAGGACCCCATGACCGAACCGACCCACAACCAGCCCGATCTCTCGGTCTCCGCCCTCGCCGCCGCGCTCAAGACGACGATCGAGACGGCGTTCGGCCTGGTGCGCGTGCGCGGCGAGATTTCGCAGCCCAAGGTGGTGGGATCCGGCCACTGCTACCTCCGCCTCAAGGACGACAAGGCGGTGATCGAGGCGGTGATCTGGCGCGGCAGCCTCGCGCGGATGTCGGTGCGCCCGGAGGACGGCCTCGAAGTCATCGCCACCGGCAAGCTCACCACCTACGGCGCGCGCTCGCAGTACCAATTGATCGTCGACAGCCTCGAAATCGCGGGCGAGGGCGCGCTTCTCAAGCTGCTCGAGGACCGCCGCCGCAAGCTCGCGGCGGAAGGCCTGTTCGCAGCCGAACGCAAGCGCGCGATCCCGCCGCTGCCGGAGGTGATCGGCGTCGTCACCTCGCCCACCGGCGCGGTGATCCGCGACATCCTCCACCGCCTGCGCGAACGCTTCCCGCGCCGCGTGCTGGTGTGGCCGGTGCGGGTTCAGGGCGAGGAAGCCGCTGGCGAGATCGCCGCGGCGATCGCCGGCTTCAACGCGCTGCCCGAGGGCGGGCCGATCCCGCGCCCCGACGTGCTGATCGTCGCGCGCGGCGGCGGCAGCCTCGAAGACCTCTGGCCGTTCAACGAGGAGATCGTCGTCCGCGCCGCCGCCGCGAGCGCGATCCCGCTGATTTCCGCGGTCGGCCACGAGACCGACACCACCCTGATCGACTACGCCGCCGACCTGCGCGCGCCCACTCCCACCGGCGCGGCGGAAAAGGCGGTGCCGGTGCGCCTCGACCTGATCGCGCGGGTCTCCGAACTCGGGGCACGCCTGCCGCGCGCGCTCGCCGCCGACACCGAGGCGCGCGCCCGTCATCTCGAGGCGCTGTCGCGCGGCCTGCCGCACCCGGAACGCCTGCTCGGCGAGGCGACCCAGCGCCTCGACGACCGCTCGGAACGCCTCGACGGCTGCATCCGCACCCGTCTCGACCGCACCGGCGACCGCCTCCGCGCCCTCGGCGACCGCCTGCGCACGCCGCGCGAGGTCGTCGACCGCGCCGCGCTCCGTCTCGACACCGCAACCCAGCGCCTCACCCAAAGCTTCGGCCGCCGCGTCGAACGCGCCGCCGACCGCCTCGACCGCCAGGCCGCGCTGCTCGACACCCTCTCCTACCGCCGCGTGCTCGACCGCGGCTTCGTCCTGGTGCGCGACGCCGCCACCGGCAAGCCGCTCACCCGCGCCGCCCAGGTCGCGCCGGGCAGCGGCCTCACCCTCGCGTTCGCCGACGCCGACGTCGGCGCCACCGCCACCGGCGACGCGCCGCCGGAACCGCCCAAGCGCGCCGCCGCGAAACCCGGCAAGCGCGACCCGCGTCAGGGATCGCTGCTGTGAACGCGTTTACCGGATGCGCGGCAGCCGCGATCGGCCTGGTAACTCTCGTCTCCGCCCCCGCCTTCGCGCTCGACATTCACGGGCAGGCGGAGCAGGGCGGGCTGGTCTCGGGACGCGCGGCGGCGGGAGCGGCGGTGTACCTCGACGGCGCGGCGGTGCCGGTCGACCCCGCGGGGCGCTTCGTCCTCGGCTTCGGCCGCGACGCCGCGCCGCACGCGGAGGTGAAGGCGGTGACCCCGAGCGGCAAGGCCGAGGTGCGGGAGATCGAGGTGAAGCCCCGCGACTGGCCGGTGCAGCGCATCGACGGCCTGCCGCAGGAAAAGGTGACGCCGCCCAAGGCGCTCCTCGAACGGATCGCGGCGGACAACCGCGCGATCGCGCAGACGCGCGAGAGCCGCCGCGCGGTGGCGGAGTTCCTCGGCGGCTTCGCGCTGCCGGTGGAGGGCGCGGTGGTGAGCGGCGTGTTCGGCTCGCAGCGGATTTTGAACGGCGAGCCGAAGTCGCCGCATTCGGGCCTCGACCTCGCCGCGCCGACCGGCACGCCGGTGCACGCGGCGGCGGCGGGCGTGGTGTCGCTGGTGCACCCGGACATGTTCTACACCGGCATGACGGTGATGATCGACCACGGCCTCGGGCTGCAAACCGTCTACGCGCACATGAGCCGCATCGACGTGAAGCCCGGCGAGCGGGTGGCGAAGGGCGCGGTGATCGGCGCGGTCGGCGCGTCGGGGCGGGCCACCGGACCGCATCTGCACTGGGGCGCGAGCTGGCTCGACCGCCGCCTCGACCCCGAGACGCTGTTCGCGCTCACGCAACCCTGAGTCGCGCGTTCCGGCGGGTGCGTCCGTATATCTCATACTTCCGATGAAATCTTCATCCTCCGAGTCGGGCGCAGCTTGGCGGCAGACGCGGAAGCGAGTACCCTGCGTCTGCGTCCGGGTTTTGTATCGAACGGATGGACGCCGGATCTCGGGTGGTTGTGTCCTATGGTTGCGTTTCGACCTCGGGGGATCTTGGTCGCAGTGCTGGCCTGGTGGCTGACGGCGAGTGTGCCGCTTCAGGCCGCCGAGCTGCGCCCGGTGTCGTTGTGGATCCCCGGCAACCCCGAGGGTCTCGCCGCGCGGCAGATGACTTTCCTGGTCAAGCGCATCGAGGAACGCCTGCCGCGTCACTTCGTCTTCACTCCCGAAACCGGCGCGGCCTGCCCGCCCGAGGCGCAGCTTCTCACGCAGATCCGCGAGGGCCGCATCGACATCGCGGTGATGGGCGACGCGCTGATCGACGAGGTGCCCCGCCTCTCGCTGTTCCGCCTGCCGTGGCTGTTCACCGACCGCGACCACGTGCAGCGGGCGCTCTACGCCGGGCTCGAAGACGAAATCCGCACCCACGTCGAGCAGGCGGTGCCGGTAATCGTCGTCGGCATCTACGAGAACGCCTTCCGCCAGATCCGCGCCGAGCGCGCGATCCTCGGGCCGGAGGACATCGCGCAACGTAAGATTCTCGTCAACGAGGGGCGCAAGCTCCGCGATCTGTTGCGCGCGCTCGGGGCGATTCCGCAGAAATATCCGCCTTCGGACGCCGCCGAAGCAATGGAGAAGGGCATCGTCGACGCCTTCGACGGCCCCCTCGACGCCCTGCTGCGGCTGCCGATCGGCGACAAGGCGCCGGTGATCACCCTCACCCGCCACGTCTACGAGCCGACCTTCGTGGTCGCCTCGAAGGCGTTCTGGGAAAGCCTGAGCGCCGAGGAACGCGCCGCGCTCACCGAGATCGGCGTGGATTTCTCCGACACCGCGGCGCAGCTCGCCACCACCTACCAGACCGCGCTCGCCAAGCGCCTGCCGCGCAAGCTCAAGCTCCAGGCGATGGCGCCGGACCGCTTCGCGCCGGTCACCGCGCAGTTCCGCGCGCAGTACGAACGCAACTACGGCAGCGACTGGCTCGACTTCGTCGACGGCGCGCGCGCCGCCGAAACGCCGCGCTGAAATCCCGCCGCGCGCTTGCGCGGAACCCCGCGATCGCCCAATTCGTTCTCCTGGCGTCATATCAGGAGGAACATCGATGTCGCGAATCCGGTTCGGTCTGGCCCTCGTCGCGGCGATGGGGGTCGCGCTTCCCGCGTTTGCGCTCGACGCGCCGAACGGCATCGTCGTCGTCCCGACCGAAAAGGGCGACGTGCTCGCCAATGCGCAGCGCATGACGCTTTACACGTTCATCGAGGACCCGGAAAACCAGTCGGTGTGCATCGGCGGCTGCGCGGCCAACTGGCCGCCCGCGCTCGCCACCGAGGACGCGATGCCGATCGGCGACTTCTCCCTGGTGAAGCGCGAGGAAGGCCGCCAATGGGCCTACCGCGGCAAGCCGCTCTACAGCTGGGTGCAGGACGCAAAGCCCGGCGACGTGACCGGCGACGGCGTCGGCGGCAAGTGGAACGTCGCGGTGCCGTGAGGCGTCAGGCGTCCTCGGGCGCCCAGCCCTCGGGCGCCTCGACCTCGACCACCCAGATATCCTCGTCGTAGCGCGCCTGACGCGCGAGATAGGCGTCCGCCTCGGCTTCGGGCACCGCCGCGTCGCCGGTCATCGGCATCCAGCGGCGCTCGCCGTCCTCTCCGAACACCGTCTGGAACACCGTGCAGAGAAACCCCGGCCCGACGTGCTTGACCAGCACCGCGCCCGACTGCGCGTCGCCCTTGCGGGTGACGTAGGCGGCGCGCCCGCCGGCCTGGGCGTGGCGGACCAGCGCCTTGACCAGAAGTTCGGCCTTGAGGCGCGGCGCCGCCATCGTCAGTCCTTGAGGAAGGAGAGCTTCTTCGCGTAGCCGCGCGGCGAGTAGACCCAGGTCCGCCCGGCGAGATCGAAGGTGCGCGTGGTCGAATTGCCGATGATCACCATCGACAGCATGTCGGCGTGATCGGGGGTCAGGTCTTCGAGGTTGACGACCTGGACGCTCTGGTCGTCGCGCCCGACGTTGCGCGCGATCACCACCGGGGTGGTGCCGGGACGGCCGGTGAGGAGGATGTCGCGCGCGCGCTCGATCTGGCTGCGGCGGCGGCGCGACACCGGATTGTAGAGCGCGACGATGAAATCACCGAGCGCGGCGGCCTTGAGGCGCGCCTCGATCGTCTCCCACGGCGTCAGGAGGTCGGAGAGCGAGATCAGGCAGAAGTCGTGGCCCATCGGCGCGCCGGCGAGCGAGGCCGCGCCCTGGGCGGCGGTGATGCCGGGCACGACGCGCACGTCGATGCGCTTCCAGTCGGGGCGGTGATCGCCCTTCTCGAGCATTTCCATGGTCAGCGAGGCGAGCGCGTAGATGCCCGGGTCGCCCGAGCACACCAGCGCAACGTTGCGGCCCTCGGCGGCGAGGTCGAGCGCCTTGGTCACGCGCACCTCTTCGCGGGTCATGCCGGAGACGTGCTGCGGCTTGCCCTCGATCAGGTCGGCGACGAGGTTGAGGTAGCGCTTGTAGCCGACCACCGCGTCGGCGCGGCGGATCGCCTGGGTCGCGTCGGGCGAACGCCACGCCGCCGAGCCCGGCCCGACGCCGACGACGGTGAGGCTGCCGCGCGCCTGACCGACGCGGGAAGGATCGATGTTGGCGGCGGCACGCGCCACCGCACAGGTGGCGTTCACCGACTTCGCCTTGGTCGCGGCGAGAACCCCGCCCTCGCCCGCAACCGCGAGCGCAGCCCCCTCGGAGACGCCGTAGCAGCCGACCGCGGCGAACGCGTGTTCGGACTTCTCGGAGAGTCGGTCGGCGTAGGCGTTGAGCGCATCGGCGGCGAAGAAGCGCACCGGCACGCCGAAGTGCTTGGCGGCGGCGTGCAGCGCCGGCTCGTCCATCTTCGCGTCGATCGAGGCGAGGCAGGCGACTGCGCCCGGCGCGAGGTCCGCGTCGGCGAGGGTCTTTTCGACCAGGGCGATCACCTCTTCGGCCTCGGTGTCGCGGTTGCAGCCGACGCCGACGGCGAGCACCGGCGGGTGCATCACCAGGGTGAGGTCGTCGCCCGCGAGCGCCTTTTCGGTGACGCGGATGGTCGCCGGAGCGTCGGCGGCGAAGCTCGCGCCGCAGCCGGTGAGCCAAGCGGCGTCGCCCGCGGCGACGTCGAGCGCGACCGGATCGCCCGCGAGCATCCGGCCGACGACTTCCTTGGCGGCGGCCGGGTTGGCGACGCGCCAGCCGGCGGGCGGCTCGTCGAGCGCGATGTCGAAGCGCACGTCGCCCGCGGTGGTCACGCCCGAAGCGCCGCCGAGGGCCGCGGAGATCTGCCGCGCGAGGCGGTTGGCGCCGTGGTGGCCGCCGAGCAGCGGCACCGCGACCGAGCCGTCCTGCGCGACTGCGAGGACCGGCGGCTCCTGCCACTTGTCGGCGACCGCGGGTGCGAGCGCGCGCACCAGGATGCCCGCGGCGCACACGCCGACGATGCCCGTGCCCTCGCCGAACAGGCGGCGCAAATGCGCGCCGGCGTCGGAGAAGGTTTCGTCGCACGCCGAGACGCGGCGCTCGAAACCGTGAATCGCCGCCTGCGGCAGGACGTCGCGGATCCGTTTCGCCACCTCCAATCCGCTCTCGGAAAAGACGACGATGGCGAGGGGCTGGGCAGCTTGGGTCATGGGAGAATCAATCCGTGTCGCGGAAAACCAGAATCACCGAGAAATACGGCGCGACCTCTTCGGTCAGGCGGGCGAGGGGAACGACGCGCTGCCCCGGGTTGAGGGCGCGTTCGACGTAGGTGGCGCCGCCGGTGCAGCCGAGCTTGTCGATCACCCGGCGGATCTTCGGCAGATGGCGGCCGACCTTCATGATCACCGCAGACGAGGTCTGGGTAAGCTCGCGTTCGAGCACCTCCTCGGGGAGCGTGCCGGGCAGCACCGTGAGGATGTCCTCGCGGCCGCAGAGCGGCAGGCCCGCGGCGGCGGCGCACGCGGTGATCGACGAGACGCCCGGCACCACCTCGACCTCGTAGCGGTCGGCGAGGCGGTCGTAGATGTACATGAAGCTGCCGAAGAGGAAGGGATCGCCCTCGCACAGGAGCGCGACGTCGCGCCCGGCGTCGAGATGGGCGGCGATGATCTCGGCGTGCTCGTCGTACTTCGCCTGGGCGACGGCGGCGTCAATCGCCATCGGCGTGTCGAGCGGCACCTCGATCGCGGTCGAGGGAATGTAGCTCTTCGCGATCTCGCGCGCGAACGAACCGCCCTTCTGGCTCTCGGGGTAGGCGACCACCGGCACGGTGTTGAGGAGGCGCACCACCTTCACCGTCACCAGTTCGGGGTCCCCCGGCCCGAGGCCGAGGCCATACACTTTTCCGGTCACGCTTTCACTCCGGCATACTGAATCACCGGCGCCATCGGATCGAACTTCGTCATCGCGCCGACCGGGGCATTACGCGCAATCGCCAGCTGTGTCAACGTGCCGCCGTAGCGTTTCTGAAACGCGATGAGCTGCGCCGCCGATTCGAGGGCGACGACGTTGACCACCAGACGCCCGCCCGAGGGCAGCCGTTCCCAGCAGATTTCGAGGGTATCGCCGGAGGTGAGACCGCCGCCGATGAAGATCACGTCGGGATCGCCCGGAAGGGTGTCGAGCACCTCGGGCACCTCGCCCTCGACGATCTCGACCGAGGGTGCGCCGAGGCGGTTGGCGTTGATGCGGATCACCTCGGCGCGGTGCGGATCGCGTTCGATCGCGATCGCGCGGCCAGAGGGATTGGCGCGCAGCCACTCGACCGCGATCGAGCCGTTGCCGGCGCCGACGTCCCACAGCGTCTCGCCCGGGCGCGGCGCGAGGGTGGAAAGCGTCACCGCGCGGATCTCGCGCTTGGTCAGGAGGCCGTCGTGGATGAAGGCGTCATCCGGCAGGCCGGGAGTGACGCCGTAGATGCGCGCGTTCGGCGCGGCCAGCACCTCGACCGCGACGGTGTTGAGGGGGTCGACCTCGGGCTGCCACCAGTTCGCCGCGACGCCGTCGATGCGGCGCTCGCGCGAGCCGCCCATCGCCTCGAACACGCTCATCCGGCTCGGACCGAAGCCGCGCTCGGAGAGGAACGCGGCGATCCCCGCCGGGGTCTCGCCGTCGCGCGAGAGCACCACCAGGCGGCGGCCGGGGTAGAGATGCCGCGCGATCGATTCGAGCGGCAGGGCGTGGGCGGACACCGCCACCGCCTCCTGCATCGACCAGCCCATCCGCGAGCACGCGAGCGAGAAGGCCGAGGGCGCCGGATAGGTGAGGATTTCGCGCGGGTCGAAATGGCGGGCGAGGGTCGCGCCGACGCCGAACCACATCGGATTGCCCGAGGCGACGACGACGACGCGCGAACCGCGCGCCGCGCCGATCGCGTCGAGAGTGCCGTCGAGCCCGGCCCAGACGATGCGCTGGGCGTGCCCGGGCGGAACCTTGTCGAGGAGACGGCGGGCGCCGACCAGCCAGTCGGCGGCGTCGAGCGCGGCACGGGCGGCGATGGAGAGGCCGTCGAGGCCGTCCTCGCCGAGGCCGATGACGGTCAGCCAGGGAGTCGGCGCGGCGTCGGTCATTTGGCGGTTCGCTCCGCCTTGGCCGCGATCGCGAGCGCGTTGAGCGCGGCGACCGCGAGCGGGCTGCCGCCGCGGCGGCCGCGCACGGTGATGTAGGGCACGCCGCACGAGTGCGCGATCAGCGCATCCTTGGATTCCGCCGCGCCGACGAAGCCGACCGGCATTCCGAGGATCAGCGCCGGCTTCGGCCCGCCCTCGGACATCACCTCGAGCAGGCGGAAGAGCGCGGTCGGCGCGTTGCCGATCGCGACGATCGACCCGGCGAGACGGTCGCCCCAGAGGTCGACGGCGGCGGCGGCGCGGGTGGTGGCGAGGCGCTTGGCGGCCTCGGCGATGTCGGGATGGCGGATCAGGGTGACGATCTCCGCACCTTCGACGAGGTGCGGGCGGTGGATGCCGTTGCCGACCATTTCGACGTCGGTGAAGATCGTCGCGCCCGCGTTGAGCGCGGCCTTGGCGGCGACGGCGGCGTCCGACGAGAACGCGATGTCGCGCGCGATCGAGGGATCTCCGACCGCGTGCACCATGCGCACCACGGCGGGCTTGATGTCGGCGGGCACCTGGGAGAGGTCGCTTTCCGCTTCGATGATCTCGAACGAGCGGCGGTAGATCTCATCCGGATCGGTGATGAAATCGAACTTCATGCGGTGTCTCCCCCAAAACTCAAGCATTCGGACAGAATTTGGCCGGGCCCGCTGAGCGGACCCGGCATGATCGACGTCGCGGGCTTAGTGCTTGCCGCCGCAGCCGCAGCCGCCGTGGGCGTGTTCGTGCGCGGGCTTCTCTTCGTGGCCGTGGCCGCCGCAGCACTCGTGGTCGTCGGCGTGGCCGTGACCGCCGCAGCACTCATGGTCGTCGGCATGACCGTGGCCGCCGCAGCACTCGTGCTCTTCCTCGTGCGCGTGGCCATGACCGCCGCAGCAACCCTCGCCGTGATCGTGCGCGTGGGCTTCTTCTTCATGGTGGTGATGGTGGCCGTGACCGCCACAACCGCAACCGCCGTGGCCATGCTCGTGTTCAAACAACTTCTTCATCCAGGGCTCTCCTTCCAGGGGTTCGCCGGCTTGTTTCCAGGCGCGGTACTGGGCGAGCCGGTCCTGGCTCCCCAAGGTATCGCGTGCGATGTCTTGCAGACGCTCCATGAAGGTTTCGATCACGCGCGGGTGGTCCCTGAGGTAGGGCACCGCGACAACCTGCACTCCGGTGAAGCGATCCGCCACCGCATCCGCCCAATCGTAGATTCGATCGACGAGGATGCCGGTGAACAGGAAATATGGGAACACCACTACGCGACGGAAAGCTCCCCTCTGCAACTCGCGCAGCATCACCACGTCGGCGGTGGGGTGGGCAAGGCCGGAGAAGCCCGCCTCGACCCACCCGAAGCCCATCACGTCCCACAGCATCCGCGCGACTTTGGCGATGTTGCCGTTGGCGTCCGGGTCCGAGGTGCCGCGCCCGACGACGACGAGAAGCGTGTCCTTGCGCGCGACCGCGCCCCAGGTTTCGTCGGCGATCTTGACCGCGGTTTCGATCCGCTCCTTCGCCGCTTCGAGCATCCGCCAGTCGAGGCCGAGCTCGGGGCCGAAGCGCAGGGCGATTTCGGGGTGGGCCTTGCTGAAGGCGTCGAGTTCGGCGGGAATGTCGGTCTTCATGTGCATCGCCGCGAACAGCATCCCCGGCAGCGCCCAGATCTCGGTGGCGCCCTGGGCGGCCAGCGCCTCGAGCGATTCGGTGATCGTCGGGCGCGCGAACTCGAGATAGCCGCTCGCCACCATGCTGTCGGGCAGGCGTTCGCCCAGCGCTTTCGCCACCAGGCCGAATTCCTCGACCGCGCGCGGGTCGCGGCTGCCGTGCGAACAGATCAGGATGGCGGGCTTGTCGGACATCGGGATATCTCCGGGAATGCGGCCTATGCAACAAAGTAACATCGGTTATCAGCAACCGCCGCACGGCGCAAACCTATTCGCAAGGGTGGCGCGCAAACAAGCCTTTTCGTTTTCCGCTGACACACCCGGATCGCCGGACTATAAGCGTGCGGTTCGAGATTTCAGGAGGTTTCCATGACCGTTCACTTCATCGGCGCCGGTCCGGGCGCGCCCGACCTCATCACCGTGCGCGGCCTCAAGCTGATCGAAAGCTGCCCGGTCTGCCTCTACGCCGGTTCGCTGGTGCCGCG
>QKGW01000380.1 GCA_003250275.1 Alphaproteobacteria bacterium | reverse complement strand
ACCACGCTGTGCCAGTAGTAGAGCACGCGCGCCTCGCTGCCCGAGCGGAAGCGCGAGCCGTAGACCACGTCGGCGCGGTGGGCGAAGAACGGCTTGAGCAGGCGCGGGTAATCGTCGGGGCTGTATTCGAGGTCGGCGTCCTGGATCAGCACGATGTCGCCGCTCGCGGCCTCGAAGCCGGTGCGCAGCGCCGCGCCCTTGCCCTGGTTTTGGACGTGCTCGATCACCTTGATTTCCGGGTGTTCGGCGGCGGCGGCGCGGGCGATCGCAACCGACTGGTCGCGCGAGCCGTCGTCGACGACGATGATTTCCTTGGCGAGGCCGCAGGTGTCGGCGGCGCGCACGACGCCGAGAATGTGTGCGAGGGTGGCGGCTTCGTTGTAGCAGGGGATGACGATTGAAATCGTCGCGTAGACCGGGTCCGGGGTCATGAGGGCTCCGTTGGCTTCGAGGTGAAAAACCTACCGGGAAGCGGCCGAAACGACGGCCGAGGATACCACGCCACGCGCAGGGACACTCTGCCGGGGCTCTTTCGGCCCCGTGCAACCTATTGCTGATATAAGCACTTTTTCGGGGGTTCAAGGCGCGGACGGGTTTTGCGCTTTTCTCCCGGCGGGAAGCGCGCATAATCGCCCGGCGCGCACCATGTGATGGGTATGATGGACAAAAAGATTTCTGAAATCGTGACCACTCCGTTGGATTTGCTGCGTTCCGAGCTTGCCGCGCGGAACCTCACCGGCTTCGTCGTGCCGCGCGCCGACGAGCACCAGGGCGAATACGTGCCGCGTTCGGCGAAGCGCCTCACCTGGCTCACCGGCTTCACCGGATCGGCGGGCGTGGCGGTGATTCTCGCGCACGCGGCGGCGGTGTTCTCCGACGGGCGCTATACCCTCCAGGTGCGCGAGGAGGTCGATACCGACCGCTTCGAGACCCTCCACATCACCGAGGATCCGCCCGCCGCGTGGATCAAGCGCACCGCCAAGGCGGGCGACCGCATCGGCTACGACCCGTGGCTCCACACCGCCGACGAGGTGCGCCGCTTCGCCGACGCCGCGCGCGTCGCGGGGGCGGAAATGGTGGCGTGCGCCGACAACCCGCTCGACGCGGTGTGGGCCGACCGCCCCGCGCCGCCCGCGTTCCCCGCCGAGCCGTATCCGCCCGAGCTTTCGGGGCGCGTCGGCCTCGACAAGCGGCGCGAGATCGCCGCCGCGCTCGATCGCGAGGGCGATGACGCGGCGGTGCTGACCCTGCCGGATTCGATCGCCTGGCTCCTCAACGTGCGCGGGCGCGACCTGCCCGGCACGCCGGTGGTGCTGTCGTTCGCGGTCGTGCACCGCGACGCCACGGTCGACTGGTTCGTCGAGCCCGGAAAGATCGGCGCCGACGTCGTCGCCCACCTCGGCGAGGGCGTGCGCCTGCATCCGCGCGGCGATTTCGTCGGCGTGCTCGAGGCGCTCGGCGCACGCGGCGCGGCGGTGCGGGTCGATCCCGCGAGCGGCCCGGCGGCGGTGGCGGAAATTCTCTCCCATGCGGGCGCGCGGGTGACGCGCGGCCCCGATCCGTGCCTGCTGCCGAAGGCGTGCAAGAACACGGTCGAGCTCGACGGCTTCCGCCGCGCCCACCGCGCCGATGCGGTGGCGATGACGCGTTTCCTCGCGTGGTTCGATGCGCACGGTGCGGGCGAAACCGAAAAGGCGCTCTCCGACCGCCTGCTCGCCTTCCGCCAGGAGTTGCCGGGCTTCGTCGGGCCGAGCTTCCCGACCATCGCGGGCGCGGGGCCGAACGGCGCGATCGTGCATTACCACGTGCGCGCCGCCACCGCGCGGGTGCTCGAACGCGGGCAGTTGTTCCTGCTCGATTCCGGCGCGCATTTCCGCGAAGGCACCACCGACGTTACCCGCACCCTCGCGGTGGGCGAGGTGGACGCGGCGATCCGCCGCGCCTTCACCCTGGTGCTGCAGGGCCACATCGATCTCGCCCAGGCGGTGTTCCCCAAGGGGACCACCGGCAGCCAACTCGACGCCCTGGCGCGGCGCTGGTTGTGGACCGAGGGTCTCGACTACGACCACGGCACCGGCCACGGCGTCGGCGCGTTCCTCTCGGTGCACGAGGGGCCGCAGCGGATCGGCAAGGCGCCGAACCTGGTGGCGCTCGAACCCGGCATGGTGCTCTCCAACGAGCCCGGCTACTACAAGACCGGCGCGTGGGGCATCCGCATCGAGAACCTCGTCGCGGTGCGCGAGGTCGAGGGCGGCGAACGCCCGATGCGCGGCTTCGAAATCCTCACCCTGGTGCCGATCGACCGCCGTCTGGTGGTGGCCGAGATGCTGCTGCCGGATCAGCGCGACTGGCTCAACGCCTACCACGAGCGCGTCGCCGAGGTGGTCGCGCCGCTGCTCGACGCCGAGACCGCGCGCTGGCTCGAAGCCGCCACCCGGCCGATCTGATCGTCCCCGAAATGCGTTCGCGCCGGACCCGGCGGGGGGTCTCCCCGGGTCCGGCGCGCCGTGGGCTTCTTCTCGCGCAGTCGGAGATCGTTCGTGCTCAGCGCACGATGGCGTCGCGCAGGCCCATTTTTCCTTCGGTGAAGATGCGCGGGTCCATCACCTTCGGCGGCTCCGGCATCAGCGGCCGGAACGCCATCTTGGCGAGGACGTCGCGTTCGAGGTCGAGCCCCGGCGCGATCTCGGTGAGCACCAGCCCCTCGCGGGTGAGGCGGAAGACGCAGCGCTCGGTGATGTAGAGCACCGGGCGGTCCTGCCCCGCCGCGTGCGGCCCCGAGAACGTCACCTGCTCGACCATCTCCAGGAACTTCGCCGGGCCGGTGTCGTCGTCGATCGCGATCGTGCCGTTGCCGACCTGGAACAGCGGCTTGCCCGCCGCGAGGGTGCCGAGGAACACCACCTTCTTCGCGTTCTGCGAGATGTTGATGAACCCGCCCGCGCCCGCGAGGCGCGGCCCGAAGCGGCTGACGTTGACGTTGCCCATCGCGTCCGCCTGGGCGAGGCCGAGGAAGGCGATGTCGAGCCCGCCGCCGTCGTAGAAGTCGAACTGGTTGGGCTGGTCGATGATCGCGTGGGCGTTGGTTGCGGCGCCGAAGTTGAGGCCGCCCGCCGGAATGCCGCCGATCACGCCGGGCTCGGCGGTGAGCGTCATCAGATCGCCGCAGCCTTCCTCCGCCGCGACCGCCGCGACGCCCTCGGGCATTCCGATGCCGAGGTTGACCACCGCGCCGGGCGCAAGTTCGAGCGCGGCGCGGCGCGCGATCACCTTGCGCTCGCTCAGGCCCATCGGCTTGAAGCCGGTCATCGGCACGCGGATCTCGCCCGAAAACGCCGGGTTGTAGGGCTCGATGAAGCTCTGCTGATGGTATTCGGGCTTTTCC
>QKGW01000337.1 GCA_003250275.1 Alphaproteobacteria bacterium | reverse complement strand
GCGCGGGCGCGGGCGGCGAGCGCGCGGCCCTCGCGCCCGGAGGCGCCCTGGATCAGCTCCGCGCCCTGGCGGCGCGCGGTCATCGGGTCGCGCGCGCCGACCGCGCGGGCGAACGCCATGTTGCAGAAGCCCATGTCGAGGCCGTCGTCGCGCAGCCAGATCGGCACCGGCAAAGCGTCGAGCGCGGCGCGGTAGCGGCTGCGGTCGCGGCGCAGGGTTTCGAGCTCGCGGCGCGCCGCGGCCTGGGCCTCGACCTCGCGGGTGATGTCGGAGAACCACAGCACCGAGGTAAGGCCGCCGCCGTTCTCGTCGGCGCGCACGCCGGTGACCCGGAGCACCCGGCCGCAGCCCGGCGCGGCGGCGGTGCGAACGAAGGTTTCGCCTTGCTGGAGGAGGAGCGCGAGCGGCGCGAGCAGCGCCTCGGCGTCGGCGGGTTCGAGGGCGGCGAGCACCGCCGGGAATCCGGCATCCTCGCCCTCGGCGAGCGCGAGCAGCACCGCGAGACGGCGGCTGCAGCGGACCTCGCAGGTTTCCGGCCCTTCGGCCTCGGAATCGTGAAACAGGGTGAGCGCGCCGTCGCCCGCGTGGGCGAGAATGCCTTCGAGGCGCTGCGACGCCTCATCGCGCTCGGCATCGCGGAGGCGCGCGGCGCGCAGGCGCGCGAACCCGGCGCCGCCAAACAACACCGCCGCCGCGGCAAAGCCCGTGGCGGCGGGTACGGCGAAGGGCAGCAGTTCGGTCAAAGCCGGAACCATGCGTGCCCTCCCCCGGAAAGATTCAACCGATAGTTTGCGCCGCCGAAGCGGCGCAACCCGTTAGTAGCGATATTCCTCCGGCTTGAACGGGCCGTCAACGGTCACGCCGATGTAGGCGGCCTGCTCCGCGGAGAGCTTCTCGAGCTTCACGCCGAGCTTGCCGAGGTGCAGCGCCGCAACCTTCTCGTCGAGCGACTTCGGCAGCACGTAGACCTTCTTCTCGTACTTGTCGGCGTGGTTCCACAGCTCGATCTGCGCCAGCACCTGGTTGGTGAACGAGGCGGACATCACGAAGCTCGGGTGGCCGGTGGCGCAGCCGAGGTTGACGAGGCGGCCTTCCGCCAGCACGACGATGCGCTTGCCGTCGGGGAACTCGACCTCGTCGACCTGCGGCTTCACCGGCAGCCACTTGAAGTTGCGCAGCCCGGCGATCTGGATCTCGCTGTCGAAGTGGCCGATGTTGCACACGATCGCGCGATCCTTCATCTCGCGCATGTGATCGACGGTGATCACGTCGATGTTGCCGGTGCAGGTGACGAAGATGTCGCCGCGCGGCGCGGCCGCAGCCATGGTGGTGACCTCGTAGCCTTCCATCGCCGCCTGCAGCGCGCAGATCGGGTCGGCCTCGGTGACGATCACCCGGCAGCCGGCGCGGCTCAGGCTGTCCGCCGAACCCTTGCCGACGTCGCCGAAGCCCGCGACCACCGCGACCTTGCCCGCCATCATCACGTCGGTGGCGCGGCGGATGCCGTCGACCAGCGATTCGCGGCAGCCGTACTTGTTGTCGAACTTCGACTTGGTGACGCTGTCGTTGACGTTGATCGCCGGGACCAGGAGCTTGCCGGTCTTGACCATCTCGTGGAGGCGGTGCACGCCGGTGGTGGTCTCCTCGGAGAGGCCCTTCACGTCCTTCATCAGCTCGGGATACTTCTCGTGCATCAGGAGGGTGAGGTCGCCGCCGTCGTCGAGGATCATGTTCGGACGCCAGCCGTCGGGGCCGAGGATGGTCTGGACGATGCACCACTCGGCCTCGGCTTCGGTCTCGCCCTTCCAGGCGAACACCGGAATGCCGGCGGCGGCGATCGCCGCGGCGGCGTGATCCTGGGTCGAGAAGATGTTGCACGACGACCAGCGCACCTCGGCGCCGAGCGCCACCAGGGTCTCGATCAGCACCGCGGTCTGGATCGTCATGTGGAGGCAGCCAGCGATGCGCGCGCCCTTGAGCGGCTGGCTCGCGCCGAACTCCGCGCGCAGGGCCATCAGGCCCGGCATCTCGGTCTCGGCGATCGCGATCTCCTTGCGGCCCCAGTCGGCCAGCTTGATGTCCGCAACTTTGTAATCGGTGAACTCGGCCATCTCGACCCTCCAAAAACGACAAAACGCCGCCCGCGCGGGTTGTCGGCGCGCGCGGCGGGAAAAAGCGGGCGGATCATATCCACTGTCGCGTCCCATCACAACCCAATATCCAAGATTCCCGCCGCCGCCCCTTGCCCCGCCGCCGAACGTGGGCGTATACGGTGGGCTTTCGCAGTTTTCTAAGGATCGCGACCATGGAGCACGTCGTCGGCGTTTTCGCGCCGGTGTTTCTCATCACCCTCGTCGGGTTCGTCTGCGGACGGCTGAAGCTTCTCGGCCCCGCCGGGCCGACCGTGCTCTCGCGCTTCGTCTTCTTCGTCGCGATGCCGCCGCTGTTCTTCTCGACCCTGGCGAAGCGCGATTTCTCCGAGATCGCGCACTGGGGCTACCTCGGCAGTTACTTCTTCGCGATCCTGTTCGGCAGCGTCGCGTTCTTCTTCATCGGCCGCCACGTGTTCAAGGAGAGCGGCGCGAAGCTCTCGCTCGGCATCTTCACTGCGATCAACGGCAACGCCGGCTATCTCGGCATTCCGATCTGCCTCTACGCCTTCGGCACGCCCCTGCCCGCGATCCTCGCGACGCTGATCCACATGATCTTCGTCTACCCGGTCCTGATTACATGGATCGAGCTCGACCTCGCGCGCAAGAGCGGCGCGCCCGCGGCCTCGACGCTGGCGAAGGTCGGCCAGGTGTTCCTGGTGGTGCTGAAGAACCCGCTGCTGCTCGCCAACTTCGGCGGCGTCGCGGTGGCGGCGGCGGGGATCGCGATCCCCGAGACGATCCTCCGCACCTGCGATCTCCTCGGCCACGGCGCGATTCCGGCGGCGGTGTTCACCCTCGGCCTGACCCTCGCGGAGAAGGACGTCGAGGACGCCGCGGCGGGCGGCGACAAGCGCGAAATCGTCGTCGCCTCGCTGATCAAGCTCGTCGCGATCCCGCTCGTCGCCTTCGTCTTCGGCAAGTTCGTCTTCCGGCTCGACATCGAACAGCTCGCCTCGCTGGTGTTCGTCGCGGCGCTGCCTTCGCCGAAGAACGCGTTCATCCTCGCGCAGCGCTACGGCGTCTACGTGCGCCGCGCCGCGATGACGGTGTTCGCCACCACGATCGCCTCGGCGGTCACCCTGCCGTTGGTTCTGCTGCTCTTCGGTAACCTCTGAGTTGACAGCCCGAGGAGGCGGCGCGACGCTTTTTCCCGTCCATCGCAGGAGGGAAACATGCGCATCGACCGCCACACCTCGGGCGTCTACGTGATCTGCGCCACGCCGTTCGCCGAAACCGGCGCGA
>QKGW01000401.1 GCA_003250275.1 Alphaproteobacteria bacterium | reverse complement strand
TAGTTCATCAGCCCGGCGGCGCGCGGCAGCCAGAGCGAGAGCGCGGGCAGATAGGTCACCGCCATCAGCACCACGATCAGGCCGAGGAAGTACGGCAGCAGCGGCTTGAACACGTCCTCGATCTTGAGCCCGGCGATCTTGCAGCCGGTGAACAGGATCGGCCCGACCGGCGGGGTGATCGTGCCGATCGAGAGATTGAACACCATGATCACGCCGAAGTGCACGATGTCGATGCCGAGCGACAGCGCCACCGGCAGGAAGATCGGCGCGAAGATCAGCACCGCCGGGGTCGGGTCCATCACGCACCCGAGCATCAGCATGATCACGTTCATCATCAACAGGATCGCGAGCGGACTGTCGGTGATCGAGAGCAGGGTCTCGGCGATGTAGCCGGGGATCTTCGCGTACGCCATGATCCACGCCATGATCGACGACACGCCGATCATGAAGATGATCATCCCGGTGGTCTTCGAGGCGTCGAGGAGGAAGCCGGGGATCTGCGAGACCTTGACGCTGCGGTAGGCGAGCGACAGCACGAGCGCGTAGACCACCGCGATGCAGCTCGCCTCGGTCGGGGTGAACACGCCCGAGATGATGCCGCCGACGATGATCACGATCAGCAGCAGCGCCGGAATCGCCTCGAACGCGACGCGGAGCTTGGCGGAGAGGCCGGGCAGGCTCTCGGTGCGGTAGCCGTATTTGCGCGCGAAGTAGAGCGCCACGCCCATGCAGCACAGCCCCCAGAGAACGCCCGGAATGTAGCCCGCGACGAACAGCGCCGCGACCGAGGTGCCGCCGCTCGCGAGCGAGTAGATGATGAAGATGTTGCTCGGCGGGATCAGCATCCCCGAGGGCGCGGAGGCGGTGTTGACCGCGGCGGAATAGCGCGGGTCGTAGCCCTCGGCCTTCTCCTGCGGCGCCATCGCCGAGCCGATCGCGGCGGCGGCGGCGACGCCCGAGCCCGAGATCGCGCCGAACAGCATGTTGGCGACGATGTTGGTCTGCGCCAGAGCGCCGGGGATGAAGCCGATCAGCGCCTTGGCGAAGTTGATCAGCCGCTGCGCGATGCCGCCGTTGTTCATGATCACGCCGGCGAGGACGAAAAACGGGATCGCCAGCAGCGAGAACGAGTTGATGCCGGTGAAGGTGCGCTGCGCGGCGGTGATCGCGACGCGGTCGAGGTTGAACACGGTGAGCATCGCGAGCACCGAGCCCACGCCCATGCTGACCGAGATCGGCACGCCGATCACCAGCAGAAAGGGGATCACCAGCAGCATGGTGAGGCCGACGTCGGCCGCATGACCCGACATCTCAAGCCTCCCTTGCGGACTTGCCGTCCGCGATGAATTTCTTCACGTCCTCGACGATGTTGTAGACGCAGTAGAAGATCGTGAACGCGCCGCAGATCGGCAGCGCCGCGTAGATCTGCCCAGTGGTGATGAAGGGCATCGCCGCGTTGGTCTGGAAGCTGGTGCGGTCGACCGCGTCGAGGCCGCCGAGCAGCAGGATGAACGTCGCGAACCCGAGGATCACCAGGCTGGTGAGAATCTGACAGGTGAGGTTGAGCCTGCGCGGCAGCCGGTCGCAGACGATGCCGATGTTCATGTGGCCCTTCTCGCCGAAGAGCAGCGCGGTGGCGAACAGCACCAGCCAGACGAACATGATCTTCGCGAGTTCCTCGGACTGCGCGCCGGGGCTGTTGAAGAGAAAGCGCGCCACCACCTGCCACGTCACGGTGACGGTGAAACCGGCGCACAGCACGATACAGCAGAGGGCGAGGATGCGATCCGCCCAGACCTTGATGCGTTGCATGAAACCTGTCCGCTAGAGCCGAATACAGGACCGGCGGCGGAGAGCCGCCGCCGGTCGCCCGGGTTATGCGATCACTGCATCTTCTGGATCTTGGCGTAGATCTCCTTGGTCACCGGGGAGGTCAGCTTCTCCTCGGTGAGCGGCGCCACCGCCTTCTTGAACGCGGCCACGTCGGCCTCGTAGAACTTGCCGCCCGCCTTCTCGGCCGCGGCCTTCGACTTCGCCACCGCGTCGGCGAAGAGGGCGTACTCGGTGTCCACCGCCTTCTTCAGCTCTTCGTCGAAGATCGTCTTCACGTCGGCGGGGAGCTTGTTGTAGACGGCGGTGTTGATGACGAGGTAGTCGGGCATCATCAGGTGGCGGGTGTAGGAGTAGTACGGCGCCACTTCGACCTGCTTGAGCGAGGAGAACACGATCTCGTTGTTCTCGCCGCCGTCGAGCACGCCGGTCTGGATCGCGGTGTAGACTTCGCCCTGGCCCATCGAAATGCCCGAGCCGCCCATCATGTTGAGCATCTTGATGTTGGTGTCGGACTGCATCACGCGGACCTTGAGGCCGGCGAGATCGGCGGGCTCCTTCACCGGGCCCTTCTTCAGATAGACGTTGCGCACGCCGCCGTGGAACGCGGCGAGGACGACGATGCCCTTGTCGGCGATCGAGTTGTAGAGCTTGCCGACCACCGCCGGGTCGTTGACCACCTTCTTCTGCTGTTCGACGCTGGTGAACATGTAGGGCAGGTTGAACACCGAGAAATCCGGATTCCAGCTTTCGAGCAGCGAACCCGCGGTGATCGACATCGCGATCGTGCCGGTCTGCACCATCTCGACGGTTTCCTTCTGCGCGCCGAGAAGCTCGTTCGGGAACACCTCGATGGTGTACCGGCCGCCGGTGCGTTGCTTGAGCGCCTCGCCCATCTTCTTCATCGCCTGGAACTGCGGATGGGTCTCGGGCTGGTTGAACGCGACCTCCAGAACCACGGGCTTCGGCGCGGCAAGCGCGGCGTCGCCCATGCTGAAGATCATCGGCAACGCCAGCGCCCCGGCGAGCGCGAAGGCCACAGGTTTGTTCATGGTCATTCCTCCTCGGTTCTTTCTGATGGACTTAGGAAACGGACTCTGCCCGGAGGCGTCCCTTGGTGGGGGAGAAAGCCCGCCGCACGCCCACCCTCTCGGGGCGTTCGGGGCGGCAGGGCCGCGCATCCCCGGACATCCACAAGCGATCCGGCGCACAGGGAATCATGCCGGATCGTAATATACGCGAGGCTCTCTGAATGCTTATATGAATAAAACCAGCATCAAGAGACGGAAATCGTCGACGAATCTCGTCAACCGCAAACAGACTTAAAGCGAACGCCCTGCTCCACTCCAGCGGGCCTGATAGAAAAGACCCACATAGTGAAACACTTTGTGGCAAATCTTCTCAGCGATTGACTTGAAGATACTACAGCCAAACTGAAGGGTGCAATCGGATAAATGGCCCGGACGCCCTACCCGCCAACCCCATCCTCGGCGGCGTCGCAACCATATGCGGAACCTTCCGGCGTCCCCATATATTGACTCATAAGGGGGTGTGCCCGATCGGCAC
>QKGW01000020.1 GCA_003250275.1 Alphaproteobacteria bacterium | reverse complement strand
GCGGGAAGCGGAAACCGGGGCGCGCCGGCCCCGGTTTTCGATGGGATTGCCTAGAATCCGCGGACGACGCCGGTGAGAATCGCGGCAAGCAGAAAGATCAGGAACAGGAAGAACAGAAACTTGGCGATTCCGGCAGCCGTGCCCGCAATACCGCCGAAGCCGAGGAAACCGGCAATCAAGGCGATGACGAGAAATACGGCGGCGTAGTACAGCATGATCCATCTCCTATCGATGTTTCACCGATGGAAACGGATTTGCTGGTTTAATGGTTCCAGAACTTCAGGTCCGCCGCCTCGTTGAAGAACAGCGCCTGACTGATCAGCGCCTTCACCATATCCGGGTTGAACGGCTTGGTGACGAGGAAGGTCGGCTCGGGGCGCTCGCCGGTGAGCAGGCGCTCGGGGAACGCGGTGATGAAGATCACCGGAATCGCGCTGCTGTGGAGGATGTCGTTGACCGCGTCGATGCCGGAGGAGCCGTCGGCGAGCTGGATGTCGGCAAGCACCATCTTCGGGCGGGTCTTTTCGAACAGCGCCACTGCCTCGGTGCGGGTGCGGGCGATGCCGGTGACGCGGTGGCCGAGGCTCTTGACCATGTCCTCGATGTCCATCGCGATCAGCGGCTCGTCCTCGATGATCATGATCTCGGTGGCGACCTGACGGGAGATTTCGGTCGAGGCGCGGTCGAGGAGTTCGGGCACCGCCGCCTCGGCGAGGTCGAGGATCTCGGCGATCTCGGCGGGCTGGAAGCCTTCGACCGAGGCGAGCAGGAACGCTTGGCGCGGTTCCGGCGGGAGGGTCTGGAGGTTCGCCTGCGCGCGCTGCTCCCAGGCGAACGGCGAGGGCTGGTCGGAGATTTCGACGCCGACGGAACCGTAGAGGTTGCTGAACAATTTGTAGAGCGCGACTCGGTCGTTGCTGGCGGCGGGGAAGATCGAAACGTCGGCGATCAACGCCTCCAGGACCGCCGTGACGTAGGCGTCGCCCGAATTCTGCGAACCGGTGAGCGCACGGGCGTAGCGGCGCAGGAAAGGCAGGTGCGCGGCGATGCGGGTGGACAACGTCATGACGGGACTCCCTGTACAGGCATTCGAAAAAACGCTGAACTGGACAACGCCGGTTGATGATTCTTTGTTCCCGGGGTGGGAACTTTTCTTGAAACCGGGCGTTCAATGGTGCGTGGATACCGAGGTCACATAAGAATGATGGTGGACAAAATCCATAGGAAAGCAGCGGGGGCGCACGGGCGCGGCGACCCCAACGACGCGATCAGCCGCAAGCTCAAGCTGCTCTACAACGCGGTGGAGGAGGAGGGGATTCCCGACCGCTTCCTCGACCTGTTGGAGAAGCTCGATCTCGCTGAACGCGCCGCCACCAACCGCGGCGACGGGTGAGAGGCCTCCCCCATCCATGAGCGACGGATTCAAGAGAGAAATGCTGGCGGCGTTGCCGGGCCTGCGCGCGTTCGCGATGTCGCTGAGCGGGCGCAGCGACCGCGCCGACGACCTGGTGCAGGAAACCATCATGAAGGCGTGGTCCAAGCAGGACAGCTTCCAGATGGGCACCAACATGAAGGCGTGGCTGTTCACCATCCTGCGCAACGAGTTCTACAGTCAGATCCGCAAGCGGGTGCACGAGGTCCGCGACCAGGACGGCGTCTACACCCAGAAGCTTTCGACGCGCCCGGCGCAGATCGGCGCGCTCGACCTGCGCGACTTCCAGCGCGCCCTCGAAAAGCTCCCCGACGATCAGCGCGAGGCGATCATCCTCGTCGGCGCGTCCGGCTTCTCCTACGAGGAGGCGTCGGAGATCTGCGGTTGCGCGGTCGGCACGATCAAGAGCCGGGTTTCGCGCGCCCGCGCCAAGCTCACCGAACTTCTCGACATCTCCGGCGAGGGCGACTACGGCCCCGACCCCGATTTCGTCGCGATCACGGAGCGGCCAATAGGCCCGTGACCGGGTTCGCGCGGTTCCGCCGCAGCGCACGCACCAGCGGCACGATCACCGCGGCGACGTCGGCGGCGGTGTAGGGCTTGCTGAGCACCGGCGTGGTGGGGAAACCCGGCACGCCGTGCGCGTAGTCGGCGTTGGCGGTGGTGAAGATCACCGGAATCCCCTGGCGCTGCAGCAGTTCGGCGAGGAAACGCACCTCGTCGAAGTGAAAGCCGGTGTCGAGCAGCACCGCGGTGTAGGTCGTCCACGCGAGGTTGGCGCAGGCGGAGACGCTGCGCGGATTGACGATCGCGACGGTGCACGCGAGGAGGTCGCGGAGGATGCGTTCCGCCTCCATCGCAATGATGCACTCGGTGTCGGCGATCAGAAAGACCGGATGCGCCATGCCCATCTCTCCCTTGCGATGAGGCTAGTGATATGACGTCGAGGCATCGTGGTCATTTAAGAATGATATGAAGCTCGGGCTTTCGAGATATGGAGGACGCATTTTTTTCACCCGAGCTACGACTTTCGGCGTATTCTCAATTAGAAAGTTCTAATTGAGATTCGTTATGGACGATCGCCCTGCCGAACGCAACGGATGCCCGGACTGCCCGATCGAGGGCAGGGTCCGCCTGAGCCCGGAAAACCATCGGTTCGGTCTCGACCGCTTCAAGACCGGCGAGATCGACCTCGGCGCAGGCGCGGGCATCGTTCTCGAGGGCGCGCGCGAGCCCAACCTCTTCGCCCTCGCGCGCGGCGTCGCCTTCCGCCACAAGAGCCTCGCCGACGGCCGCCGCCAGATCCTCGGCTACGCCTTTCCCGGAGATTTCCTCGGCCTGCGCGGTGCGCTGCTCGGCGAAATGCAGCACTCGATCGACGCGATGTCGGCGGTGCGGTTGTGCGTGTTCGACCGCGCCGGCCTGTTGCGGATGTTCGCGACCGATCCGGGGGCGGCCTACGCGGTGGTCCGGCGCGCGGCGAAGGACGAAAGCATCCTCGACGAGAACCTCCTGTCGATCGGGCGGCGCACCGCGCTCGAAAGCGCCGCCTACCTCCTCGCGCTGCTCCACCAGCGCGCCCGTCCCGCCGGGCTCGCGCCCGAGGGGCGGTTCGCCTTTCCGCTCACCCAGCAGCACGTCGCGGACACCCTCGGGCTCTCGATCGTGCACATCAACCGCACGCTCAAGCGCCTCGCCGAGTTGGAGCTGATCGCCTGGCTGGACCGCGGCTGCGTGATCCGCGACGAGGCGGGGCTGCTCGATCTCGCCGGTTGGACCGGCCTCGGCGAGGCGTTCCATCAGGTGGGTTAGGGAAGGGCTTTAGCCGCGCGAAGCCGCCACCGATCGTGGTGGCGACCGGGACGGCCGTGTGGGGGCGAGGATCCGAGGGAAATCAATCCTCCTTGGCGGTCCCGCGCTGCGCGCCGAGAAACGCCAACGTTCCGATCGCCGCCGCGATCAGCAGCGGCTTCGAGCGGAACACCAGCGGCAGCGCCGACAGCGCCACCGTGAGTTCCGTACGCAACTCGGCGTGCCGCCGCGTTTGGCGGCGGCGCTCGACGGTTCCGACGGCGGTTGCGGCGGCGATCACGACCGCCGCGAGGGCGACCGTTGCCGCGGCGACGATCCACGCCGCCTCGATCGGCGGACGGGTCTCGGCGAGCGTCCAGAACGCGGCGAGTACTCCAAACACGTAGGCGGTCACGGCGAGGACCGCAACCGCTCCCCAGACGATCGCGCTGCGTCTGGCGCGCCCGGCCGCC
>QKGW01000268.1 GCA_003250275.1 Alphaproteobacteria bacterium | reverse complement strand
GAGGCTTCGGTGGGGGTGAACTCGCCGCTCACCGTGCCGCCGATGATGATCGCGGGCGCGCCGATCGCGAGCAGGCCGTCCCGCCCGCTGCGCGCGAGGCGGCGCAGCGACGGACGGGTGAAGCGCGCCTGGTAACCGTACATCAGGCAGAGCGTGGTCGAGATCGCCATCAGCACCACGCCGATCAGCACCCCCGGGATCAGCCCGGCGAGGAACAGCTGATTGAGCGAGATGCCGGAAATGAAACTCCACACGATCATCGGGATCGACGGCGGGATGATCATCCCAATCGGCGACGAGGCGGCGGTGACCGAGGCGCTGAACAGCTGCGAATAACCCTGCCGTTCCATCTGCGGGATCATCACCGAGCCGACCGCCGAGGTGTCCGCCACCGACGAGCCGGAAATGCCGCCGAACACCATCGACGCGCCGATGTTGGCGTTGGCGAGGCCGCCGGGTAGGAAACCGACGAGGCTGTCGGCGAACTCCACCAGCCTGCGGCTCATACCCCCGGTTTCCATGATCGCGCCGGAGAGAATGAAGAACGGGATCGCCAGCAGCACGAAGCTCTCGGTGCCCGCCGACAGCCGCTGGATCACGATCAGCAGCGGGAAGTCGAGCAGCCACAGGCCGAACGCCCCGGAAAGACCGAGCGCGACCGCGATCGGCATACCGAAGACCAACAGCACGAGCAGGAGACCGATGACGAGTCCGGCTTCGGAAGCCATGTTCACCCCCTCAGGGAACCGATCGAGCGCCCAGGCGGCGCGGCGGACGGGGAAGCGCCCATCCGGGCGCTTCCCGCGCGGTCCTCAACGGGAGTTGTTGATGGCGTCGAGCCAGCGCGCGCCGGCCTCGCCGTATTCCGCCTTGAGCGCGGGCAGGCCCTTGTCGGCGAACGCCTTGGCGAACGCCTTGAGGTCGATCTGCTCGGGCGGGATGATCTTGATCTGGCCCTTGATGCCGTCGAGGAGCTTCTGTTCCTCGGCGCGCGCCACCGCCGGGTATTCCTTCACCACCTCGGCCGAGGCCTTCTGCACCGCCGCCTTCTGCGCCGCGTCGAGGCGGCCCCAGGCGGCCTTGCTCATGCTGACGATGTGCGGCGAAATGCCCCACGGCACCATCGAGAGCGAATCCTGCACTTCATAAAGCTTCGCGCCGACGATGTTGCCGACCGGGTTGTGCTGGCCCTGCACCACACCGCGCTGCAACGCGACGTAAAGCTCGGCGAAGTCGATCGGCACCGGGATCGCGCCCACCGCCTTGGCCATGATGTTGAACGACGGCACGTTCGGGTTGCGGATCTTCACCCCTTCCATGTCGGAGGGCTTCTTTACCTCGACGCCCTTCATCGTGATGTAGCGGAAGCCACCGTGCGGCACCACGAACAGCGGCTCGACCGAGACGTCCTTGCGGAACTGGTCGAGCAGCGCCTTGCCGTCGGCGCTCGAATAGAAGCGCACGAAGTGGTCGAGGTTCTGGTAGAGCATCGGCGATTCGAGCGCGCCCGCCCACGGCACGAAGTGCGAGAAGGTGCCGGCGATGGTCATGTCGATGGTGCCGCTGCGCACGCCTTCCTGAAGCTGGCGCTCGTTGCCGAGGCTGGAGGCGTTGAAGACCTGAATCTTGACGCTGCCGTTGCTGTACTTCGTCACCTTGTCGGAGAACATCTTGGCGATGGTCTGCTGCGGGCTGATGTCGGCGCCGACGTGGCCGAGCTTGACGCTGACGTCGGCGGCAAGGGCGGGACCGCCCGCCAGCCCGGCGAAGGCGAGGACGCCGGTGGCGACGAGTGCGGACAACGACGCTTTCACAACTGTCCACGGACGCATTTGCTCCTCCTGTTCGTTTTATTGGTCGTTCCGGACCGCGCCCGAGCTTTTGCCGCCCGGTTCACGCGGACCACATCGAAAGGATCTCCCTCTGAATCGCCTGCTCGCGGAACTCGTCGCCGATGACGAAGTGCCGCCGCAGGACCGCGTCGAGACGTTCGACGTTGCGTTCGACCAGCGCGGTCAGGATCCGCTTGTGGTCGTCGATGACGTAGGCCTTGAATTCGTCGGTGCTCGGGGTGGTGCCGCGCCGGAACACGTGGGTGCGGTAGAGCGGCTCGGTGAGGGTGGCGTAAAGCGCCGCAAGCACCGGCGAATGCCCCGCCTGCACCAGCGCGGAATGGAACGCGTGATCGGCCCGCGCGCCCGCCTCGACCTCGCCGACGGTCCCCTCAATCGCCTCCACCGCCGCGCGCAGGGTGGTGAAATCGGTGGCGGTGGCGCGCGCGCAAGCGAGCCTCGCCGCCTGGCACTCCACCGCGATGCGTGCCTGCATCACGTCCTCGGCGACCGGTGCGTCCTGCAGCATCGCAAAGGAAAAGAAGTCGCCCAGAGCGGCGGCGTCGGGGCGGCGCAGCACCGTGCCCGCGCCGTGGCGGATTTCCACCGCTCCGATCATCGCGAGCGCGCGCAACGCCTCGCGCAGCACCGGACGGCTGACGCCGAGCTGGGCGGCGAGGTCGCGTTCGGGCGGCAGGCGATCGCCGGTGACGAGGGATTTGGAGAGGATCTGTTCGCGCAGGAAATCGTAGACCAGGCGCACGCCGCCGGCGTCGCGCGGGCGGGAGGACGAAGCCGGTTTCGAACCACGGGTCGCAGGCATCGGATAACCTTCGGGCGGCGAAATCCTGTCGTCAGATGAATATAGACGAATTGGTCATACCTCTCAAGATGGAACGCGGAAAAATCCAACTCCAGGTTTTGGCTCAGACCTTCGGAACCCTTCCATATTCAGCGGGAACGCATTGGCGGCTCAGGCGTTAATCCCCATGTCAGGTGTATACGCGCGAGCCTCGCGCCGCGCGCCCGCCAACCGGAAAAGGAGATCCGCCATGTGGAACTGCGACCCGTATCGCGACATCCAGCGCATGGAACCGCGCGACCTCCTGCGGCTCGGCCCGAACGTGTCCTTCAACCAGTATCGCCCGCGCCACCACGAGCGCGGCACCAAGGAGGACCCGACCCGCGGCGCCGCCGCGCAGCGCGGCTTCTACGACTGACGGCGGTTCGTAACCGCAAAAAAAGGGAGCCCGGACGGGCTCCTTTTTTTGCGCGCCGATGATGCGGGACTCGTGGAAATTCGGGCGGAGCATCCCTATATCCGAGTCATGCGGTCGGACTTTCCCGGCCGCGGCGGTCCCCACAGCGAAAGGAGAACGCCATGTGGTACTGCGAGCCGTTCGGCGACCTTCATGCGGCTCGGCCAGCTGGACTTCACACAGTGCCGTCTGACCCATCGCGACGGCCAGAACAAACCCGAACCGCGCAGCGAAAGCGCCCTCCGAGGCCGGTTCGACTGACCCTCGCACCCTCGGGTGACACCAAAAGGGGGAGCCCTCCCGGGCTCCCCCTTTTCCCTGCCCGCCGCACACCCTTGCGAAGCCGCGCCCCTCAGGCTACAAGCGCAACAGGCACGCCGGTTTAGCTCAGCTGGTAGAGCACCTGATTTGTAATTAACGACCCGAATTGACTAACCATATTTTTTCCTTTATATTTTTCTGAGAAAAAATGGACTTGTAAATTTTTTTGTGAATTAGGGATGCCGGTTTAGCTCAGCGGTAGAGCAGCGGTTTTGTAAACCGAAGGTCGGGGGTTCAATCCCCTCAACCGGCACCATCACAAATTCCTCGGGATTTGATCGGCACCTAAAATCCCCCGAAGCGCCCCCTCCTCTCGGGGACGCCACTCTTGCCATAACTCAATAGGATCAATATGTTGCGCGGATTTTTCGCGGCTGATGTTGTTCGGCCGTGTTGTTCGGTCTGTTGTTCGGAATG
>QKGW01000151.1 GCA_003250275.1 Alphaproteobacteria bacterium | reverse complement strand
ATATATTCAGAATATATAAACGGGAGGGAATATGAGCACGGACGAAACGCCACGGCGACGGCAGAAAGGGATCGCCAAGGGCAGCGCCGCGGAACATGCCTACCGGGTGCTGCGCGATGAAATCATCCTGCGCCTCGCGCCCGGCACGGATCTCGACGACGCGTTGATCGTGCAGCGCCTCAAGCTCTCGCGCACGCCGGTGCGCGAGGCCCTGGCGCGGCTCGCGGGCGAGCGGCTGGTGCAGCTTCTGCCCAATCGCGGCGCGCGGGTGATGCCGATGGGGTGGAACGAGATCCGCGAGCATCTGGAGGCGTTCGACATCACCCAGCGGCTGGTGACGCGCTGGGCGGCGAGCCGCCGCTCCGAGGCGCAGCTCGCCGAGATCGAGCGCACTGCCGCGCGCTTCGAGGCGTGCGCCGCGCGCCACGACGGCGGCGCGATGATCGAGGCCAACTGGCACTTCCATGCGGCGATCGCCGACGCCTGCGGCAACGCGATGATCGCCCACGCGTTCAAGCAGATCCTCACCGAGGGCCTGCGCGTCGACCGGCACGCGATGTTCCACGAGTATTTCGGCTCGGACACCATCTACGCGGACCACATCGCGACGATCCGCGAGGACCACCGCAAGATCGTCGCAGCGATTCGCGCCCAGGACCTCGACGCCGCCGAGCGCTACGCCGGCAGTCACGCCGAAACCGCGCGGCGGCGCTACACCGAGGCGATCAGCGGCCGCATCGAGCCGCGGATGGAGATCGACCTCAACCCGGCTTTGGAGACCTCATAACCCAGGAGATTTGGCCATGTGCGAGGTATGCGCGATTTTCGGCGCGGGCGAGCATTGGAGCGACTTCGGCCGCATCCGCAACGAACGCTATCCGTTCGAGGACATCATGCACTACCGCGCCGAGCGCAAACGGCGCATCGCCATGGTCAACGCGCTGATCGCGCCGCACGGCCTCGCCTGCGAGGACTGGGACGGCGAGGCGCTCGCGATCTCCGACAAGCGCGGGCGCTTCAAGATCGCCCACACCCTCAACGATCTCTGGCCGCGCATCGAGGAGCTCGCGCACGCACGCGTCGATCCGCTCGTACCGGCGTTTTTGGAGGTGCGGCGCGATGGATGACCGGCTCCCCCTGACGATCGTCACCGGCTTTCTCGGCAGCGGCAAGACCACCCTGCTGCAGCGCTTCCTGCGTAGCCCGGAAGGGCAGCACACCGCGGTGCTGGTCAACGAATTCGGCGAGGCCGGGCTCGATCACCGCCTGCTGCTCCACGCCGAGGAACGCCTCGAACTCCTCGACGGCGGCTGCATGTGCTGCGCGCGGCGCGCCGACATCGCACGCGCGATCCACGAACTCGTGCGGCGCGCCAAGGCGGGCGGCGGCGGGCGTCTGCGGCATCTGGTGATCGAAACCACCGGCCTCGCCGACCCCGCGCCGATCGTCGCGACGATCGGCCGCGACGCGTGGATGAGCGGGCACGTGCGCCTGAATTCGGTGATCGCGGTGGTCGACGCGGTCACCGGCATCGCCAACATCGCCGATCACGTCGAACCGCGCCGCCAGATCGCGCTCGCCGACACCGTGATCGTCAGCAAGAGCGACCTGCGCGACGCCAAGCCGATGCCCGAGCTCGAAGCGACGCTGCGCGCGATCGCGCCGGACGCGCGGATCTTCGATTCCCAGGAGCCCGGTTTCGACATCGGCGCGACCATCGCCGCCGCCGAGGAACTGCGCACCGCCGCGCCGGTGGTCGAGATCACCGCGCACGCCTCGCACGTCGCGGGCTGGGAATCCTTCCTCCTCGCGATGCCGGAACGGGTCGACTGGCCCGCGTTCACCCTCTGGCTCTCGGCGCTGCTGCACGCCCACGGCGACGCGATTCTGCGGGTCAAGGGAATGCTGCGGATCTCCTCGACCCAGGGGCCGGTGGTGATCCACGGCGTGCAGCACGTGATGCACCCGCCGCACCACATGCCGGCGGGCACCGCCCTCGACAAGCCGTTCCTGGTGTTCATCACCAACGGCGTCGCCCGGGCGGCGATCGAGCGCAGCCTCACGACCTTCCTCGCCGCGGCGCAACCCGCCGCCGCGTGATCAGATCGGCGTCATGTGGGTGTTGGGGTGGGCGACGGCGTCGCGCGCGATGCGCAGGATCGCCTCGCTGAAGTGGCCCCACGCCGCCGCCTGATAGGCGACGTAGAGCTTCATCGGCGGCAACGCCGGCGAGGCGCGGTGGCGCATCAGCGTGCCCGCCTGAAGCTCGAAGCCCGCGGTGCTGGTCGGCATCACGCTCACCGCCGCGCCGCTGCGCACCAACCGCAGAATCGTCGACATGTCGTTGCAGGTGGAAAGCGTCGGCAGCGGTTCGCCTGCTGCGGCGAACCAGTCGCTGATCACGGTGTGGAAGGGCGAGGGCGCGGGCAGGGTCATGATCCGCGTGCGCGCGAGTTCGTGCGGCCGCAGCACGCGCGCTCCGAGCCGGGCGTCGGGGCTCGCGACCCAGGCGATTTCGCACTGCGCCAGGGGCTCGCGCGAGACCTGCGGCGGCACCGGCGCGTCGGAGAGAAAGGCGACGTCGAGCTTATGCTCGGCGAGCAGGCGCGCGAGGGTGTTGCTGTTGGTGATCGTCAGCTCGACGTTGAGGCCGGGCTGCATCCCTTCGAGCGCCGAAAGTACCGGCGCGAGGCAGCTCAGCGCGAAGGTGTTCGACGAACCGAGGCGCAGCACTCCAGTGAGCGGGTCGCCCGCCTTGAGGCGGTTCTCCATTTCGTCGAACGAGCCGAGGCCGCGCCGCACGTATTGCAGCATCACCTGGCCGGTGCTGGACAGCCGCACACCGCCCTTGCCGCGCAGGAACAGCGGCTCGCCGATCCCTGCTTCGAGTTCGCGGATGCGCAGCGAGATCGTCGGCTGGGTGATCCCGAGGCGCTCGGCGGCGCGGCGGAAGGTGCCGCATTCGGCGATCGCGGCGAACGCTTCGAGTTGCGAAATCGAGTAGCGCCGCATTGGGAATCCTTATCGTTTTCACGCCATAAAATTAATTAGACACATACATGCCGCGCGTCTAGCGTTTTTATGTGACCGAGTATCAATCGCGCAGAGATCAAAGAATGACGCGAGACGGGAGGACACACGAGGTGACGGGCGTGGATTGCCATGCCCATACGATGCTGCGCCATGCGCCGCTCGTCTCGTCGCGGCATTCGGAGCCGAAGCGGGACGTCACGCCCGAGGAATTCCTCGGCGTGCTCGACGCTCACGGCGTGTCGCACGGCGTGCTCACCCAGCCGAGCTTCTACGGCACCGACAATTCGCTGCTGCTCGACGCGCTCGCGCGTCATCCCGACCGCCTGCGCGGCACCGCGATCGTTTCCACCGATGCGTCCGAGGGCGACCTTGCGGCGCTGTTC
>QKGW01000411.1 GCA_003250275.1 Alphaproteobacteria bacterium | reverse complement strand
CAAGGCCGCCCCGGCCGAGGCTCCGGCGGAAGCCGTCGCCGAGGAAGCCCCGGCAAAGCCGAAGCGCAGCCGCGCCCGTAAGCCGAAGGCGGAAGCCGAGCCGGTGGCCGAAGCGCCCGCCGCGGCGGAACCGGCTCCGGAAAGCGAGGCGAAGGTGATCCCGATCGCGGTGACGCCGGAAGCGCCGGTGGCGGAAACCCCGGCGCCGGAGGAAACCCCGGTGGTCGGCGAAACGCCGCCGGTCGAAATCCCGGCGGCCGAAGAAGCTCCGGTGGCCGAGCCGGCCCCGGCCGCGGAAGAGACCGCCGCCGATGAGCCCGCCGCGCCGCCGCGCCGCGGATGGTGGAGCCGGGGCTGAGGCCTCGGACTTGAAACGAAGGGCGGCGGAGGCAACTCCGCCGCCTTTTCCTTTGACGGTCAGAACGCCAGCAGCAGCGCCCCGGCGGCGACGAGGCCGACCCCCGCCCAGTTGTGGGCGGAGAGCTTCTCGCCGAGGAAGAGCACGCCGAAGATCGCCACCAGCACCACGCTCATCTTGTCGACCGGAGCGACGCGCGCGGCGTCGCCGAGCTTGAGGGCGCGGAAGTAGCACAGCCACGACGCGCCGGTGGCGATGCCGGAGAGGCAGAGAAACAGCGCCCCGCGTCCGGAGAGCAGACGCGGCGATACCCACTCGCCGCGCGCGTAGACGAGTACCGCGAGGAGGAGAAAGATCACTCCGGTGCGCAGCAGCGTCGCCATGTCGGAGGGCATTTCGTCCACTCCGAGCTTGGCGAAAATCGCGGTCAACGCGGCGAACACCGCCGCCCCCGCCGCCCAGACCTGCCAGGTCTCCATCGGCCTCGTCCCTCCGCACACCCTTGAACCGGTTTCCGAACGCGATCATCTTGCACCCGCGTCCCACCAACGCAAACACGGAGTTTCCGCATGGGCACCGCCCACCTTTACCTCGCCCTCGCCATCGTCACCGAGGTGATCGGCACCAGTTGCATGAAGCTCACCGAGGGCTTCACCAAGCCGCTTCCCACCATCGTCATGGCGGCGTGCTACATCGCCGCGATCTGGCTGATGAGCCTCGCGGTGCGCACCCTGCCGATCGGCTTCGTCTACGCGGTGTGGGCGGGCATCGGCATCGTCGTGATCGCGATCGTCGGGGTGCTGCTCTACGACGAGCCGGTCGACGCCGTCGGCGCGGTCGGCATCGCCCTGATCGTCTCGGGGGTGGTGCTGCTCAACGCCTTCTCGCGCATGGGCGGGCACGCATGAAGCGCCTGCTGCCGCTGCTCGCGCTGCTCACCGGCTGCGCGGTCGAGCCGCCCGAGGGCGTCGCCCCGGTGCGCGATTTCGCGGTCGAGCGCTATCTCGGCACCTGGTACGAGATCGCCCGCCTCGACCACCGTTTCGAGCGCGGTCTCGTCGCCGTCACCGCGAGCTACGCGCTGCGCGACGACGGCAGCCTCAAGGTGATCAACCGCGGCTTCGACCCCAAGACCTGCGCCTGGCGCGAGGCCGAGGGGCGCGCCAAGTTCACCGGCGCTGCGGATACCGGCCAGCTCAAGGTCAGCTTCTTCGGTCCGTTCTATGGCGGCTACACCGTGTTCGCCCTAGATCATCGGGAGTACCGTTGGGCGGCGGTGAGCGGACCGGACCGCGACTACCTCTGGTTCCTCGCCCGCGAGCCCGCGATTTCCGACGATCTGCGCGCGCGGCTGGTCGCCGAGGCGAGCGCCCTCGGCTTCGCCACCGACCGCCTGATCTGGGTTCCCCAGGAGGTTCCACCATGCTGAGGCGGATCGTTCCGCTGGTCGCCGCACTGCCGCTCCTCGCCGCCTGCGCGAGCTTCGACGCCCTCGACCAGGGTCTCGCCACCCTCAAGGGCCAGAACCGCGACGTCGCGATCGCGCGCCTCGGCTTCCCCGACGAACAGCGCGAGATCGCCGGCAAGGACGTCTACATCTGGCAGCGCGGCGGCATGTGGTATTCGCCGGGCGGCTACTACGGCGGCTGCTCCGACCGCTACGGCGGCATCCGCTCGATGAGCTGCGTCGGCTTCGCCCCCTCGATCGTCGACGCCCACTGCACCGTGCGGGTGATCGCCGACAAGTCGGGCACGATCGTCGACGCCGACCGCAGCGGCGACCCGCAGACCTGCGAATACTACGCGCGGCGGCTGCAGATGGGCGTGCCGATCGGCGTCGCGCCGCCCGGCAAGCAGTGATCCGATGCGGCGCGCGGCGGCAACTCTCGCCCTGATCCTGTGCCTTGCCTTCGGCGCACCCGCCGAGGCCGGGGTGCGCGGCGCGGTCGCCGACTGGATCGCGCGCGCGCAGTCCGAGGGCACGGTGGAACGCGAGATCGCGGTCGGCGACGCCACCCGCAGCTACCGCCTGCACCTCCCCGCCCGCGCCGGCGGCGCGCCCCTCGCCCTGGTCCTCGACTTCCACGGCTACGGCTTCACCGCCGCGCGGCAGGAGGAATTGTCGCAGTTCTCCGCCCTCGCCGACCGCGAGGGGTTCGCGGTCGCCTATCCGCAGGCGGACGGCAAGGCGTGGCGCGCCTTCGGGCGCGACGGCGCGGACGTCGCCTTCGTCCGCGCGCTGATCGCCGACGTTTCCAACGCCGCCGCCATCGACCCCGCGCGGGTCTACGCGGTGGGGATCTCCAACGGCGCGCAGATGACCCTCGCCGCCGCCTGCGGCCTGCCCGGCACCTTCGCCGCCGTCGCCTTCGTCGCGGGCGGTTATCCGCGCGTATGCGACGCGCCGCGTCCGCCCGCGTTGCTCTTCCACGGCACCGAGGACCGCATTCTCCCCTACGCCGGGCGCGCCGGACAGATGCCGGTGCGCGGCTTCGCCGCCGCCTGGGCGGCGATGCCCGGCTGCATCGCGACGCCCGAGACCCTGAGCGTCGCGGGCGAGGCGACGCGCGAGCGCTGGACCTGCCCGGGCGGCCTCGCGGAGCTGGTAACGCTGGTCGGCAAGGGGCACTCGTGGCCGGGCTCCGACATGTCCGCGCGGATCACCGCCCAGGACATCGACGCCACCGCCGAAATCTGGCGCTTCTTCACCGCGCACCCGCGCGACTAGTTTTCGAAATCGCCGTCGGCGGTGACCGAGAGGTGCTGCCACGCGGTCAACTCCTCGCCCCAGCGCGCGAGCTTGGCGGCGACGATCTCGACCGCATCGCTCCCCACCGCGAAATGCACCGGCGGGTCGGGCGCGTCGGCGAGGGTGACGAGAGTCTGTGCGAGGCGTTCGGGGCTGCCGGGCTGCTTGTGGTTGCGCTCGGCGTAGCCGTCCTTGATCGCCGCCGTGACCTCGGCGTAGTCCGCAATCCCGCCCGCACCGAAGCGCATCGACGAAGCGTCGAGGAAGTCGGTGCGGAAGTATCCCGGCTCGACGACGGTGACGAAGATGCCGAGC
>QKGW01000045.1 GCA_003250275.1 Alphaproteobacteria bacterium | reverse complement strand
CTCAGCCTTCGCGATGAATGTGGAACGGGCTCCAGCTCTGGCAGGTCGGCATGATCTCCAGGCAGTTGATGTTCACGTGCTTGGGCAGGGTGACGACCCAGAAGATCGATTCGGCGATGTCGTCCGGGGTGAGCGGCTCGGTGCCTTCGTAGACCTTGGCGGCGCGGGCGGCGTCGCCGCCGAAGCGGACGATCGAGAACTCGCTCTCGGCGAGGCCGGGCTCGATCGAGGTGACGCGCACGCCGGTGCCGGAAAGGTCGCAGCGCAGGTTGTACGAGAACTGCCGCACGAACGCCTTGGTCGCGCCGTAGACGTTGCCGCCGGGGTAGGGCCACTTCGCCGCCACCGAGGCGAGGTTGACCACCGTGCCCTCGCCGACCTCGATCATCTTCGGCAGCACCGCGCGGGTGACGTAGGCGAGGCCCTTCACGTTGGTGTCGATCATCTGATCCCACTGGTCGAGATCGCACGCCTGTGCCGGCTGGAGACCGAGCGCGAGCCCCGCGTTGTTGATCAGCGAGTGGATCGTCGCGAACGGCGCGGGCAACGCGTCGACGGCGGCCTGAACCGCGTCGCGGTCGCGCACGTCGAGCGCCACGGTGTGCACCTTGCACTGCGGCGACAGCTCCGCCGCCAGTTCGGCCAGGCGGTCGGCGCGCCGCCCGGTGAGCACGAGGTTCCAACCCGCCGCGGCGAAGCGCCGCGCGCACGCCGCGCCGAATCCGGCGGTCGCGCCGGTGATGAAAATCGTATTGGCCATGCTGCCGATCTCCTGTCTGTCGATCAGGGCTGCCGCCCCGAACCCCGCCCGGAGGGCTTCACCCTCCGGACCTCCGAAACGCATTTGCGCGAAGCGCGATGAAACCTGATGCCACCAAGATCGGCGTTAGCCGTTTCGCGGCAAAAAACAAATCGGGTCTGGGGCCCGAGGCCCCAGCGGGTGCGGGCAGAGCCCGCGATTGCTTAGGCGTTCCCGCACGCCGGGCAGGCCGGGTCGCGGGGCAGGCGGCTGCGGCGGGTGGCGCCGGTGAGGCCGTCGAAGGTGGTGAGCCAGCCCTGGCGGTCGTCGCCGAGGCCGAGGAGGAGGCGCAGCACCGCGAGCGCCTGGGCGGTGCCGACCCAGCCCGCGACCGCGCCGAGGATGCCGGTTTCCTCGCAGGCGCGGGCGTCGCCGCCGCGCGGCGGCGGGGCGGGGTTGAAGCAGCGGTAGCAGGGTCCGCCCGAGGCCGGGTCGAACACCGCGAGCAGCCCGGAGAACCCCTGGATCGCGGCGGAGACCAGTGGCGTGCGCGCGGCGACGCAGGCGTCGGAGAGGACGAAGCGGCTGGAGAAGCTGTCGAGGCAGTCGACCGCGACGTCGGCGGCGGCGACCAGTTCGGCGGCGTTGGCGGCGGTCAGGCGCGCGGCGACCGCCTCGACCCGCACTTCGGGGTTGAGCGCGTCGAGGCGCGCCTCCGCCATGCCGACCTTCGAGAGCCCGACCTGCGCGGTGTCGTAGAGCACCTGGCGCTGGAGATTGGAGAGCGCCACCGTGTCGTCGTCGACGACGGAGATCCGCCCGACGCCCGCGGCGGCGAGATAGAGCAGCACCGGCGAGCCGAGGCCGCCCGCGCCGACCACCAGCACGTGCGCGGCGAGCAGCTTCTCCTGCCCCGCGCCGCCCACTTCGGGCAGGAGGATCTGGCGGGCGTAGCGGAGGTTCTGGTCTCGGGTGAGGGGCATGATCTCGGTTCGAAGGAAAAGGGGCTTTGGCCTTTGGGACCCCTTTTGTGTGTGGTTCCGCGACGCCGGAATCAACCGTCACGCCGCGCGAAGACGCGACGGCGCTGCGCACGAAACCAGACGAACGGGAGGCGAATCCCTCCGCGAAACGCTTAAAGCCCGTCGAACAGCGGCGTGGAGAGGTAGCGTTCGGCGAACGAGGGGATGATCACCACGATCGTCTTGCCGCGGTTTTCCGGGCGCTTGCCGACCTCGACGGCGGCGGCGAGGGCCGCGCCGGAGGAGATGCCGACCGGCACGCCTTCGAGCCGCGCGACCTCGCGGGCGGTGGCGAGCGCGGTGGCGGTGGCGATCTGGACGATTTCGTCGAGGAGCGCGGTGTCGAGCACGTCGGGGACGAAGCCCGCGCCGAGGCCCTGAATGCCGTGCGGCCCGGCCGCGCCGCCGGAGAGAACCGGGCTGTCCTCGGGCTCGACGGCGACCACCTTGAACGCCGGGTTCTTGGCCTTGAGCGCCCCGCCGCAGCCGGTGAGGGTGCCGCCGGTGCCGACGCCGCCGACGAGGATGTCGGCCTTGCCCTGGGTGTCCGCCCAGATTTCCTCGGCGGTGGTGGCGCGGTGGGCGGCGGGATTGGCGCGGTTGGAGAACTGCTGGAGGATGATCGCCTTGGGCAGGGTGCGGGCGAGTTCCTCGGCGCGCGCGATCGCGCCCTTCATGCCCTTGGCCGCCGGGGTGAGTTCGAGCTGCGCGCCGAGGAGCGCGAGCATCTTGCGGCGCTCGGCGGACATGCTCTCGGGCATGGTGAGGACGAGCTTGTAGCCCTTGGCGGCGCAGGCGAAGGCGAGCGCGATGCCGGTGTTGCCCGAGGTCGGCTCGATCAGCACGGTGTCGGCGTCGATCAGGCCGCGCGCTTCGGCGTCCTCGATCATCGCCGCGCCGATGCGGTCCTTGACCGAGGCCGAGCTTGGCGAGGATCTCGGCGGTGACGCCGTGGGCCTCGGCGAAGCGCGAGAGGCGTACGAGCGGCGTTCCGCCGATGGTGTCGAGGATGCCGTCGTACACGCGGCCGCGGAAGGAGGCGGGGGGAGTCTGGGTCATTCGGGCACCTCCGTCGCAGGTGGGGATCAGATGTCGTAGCTCAGCCGGTCGCGCGCCTGGCAGGGGACGCCGCCTTCGGAGGCGCGTTGGCAGAGGGTGTCGATCGAGAGCGCGTCGAGTTCGGCCATCATCGTGCTTTGCAGGTCGTCCCACATCGGCTGGATCACCCGCACGCCGATCTCCGACTGCGGCAGGTCCTGGTCGGGGGTCGGGCCGTCGGTGGCCTGGACGACCCGCACGATGTCGCCGACGCTGATGCGGCGGCGCTCGCGGGCGAGGCGGTAGCCGCCCTTGGGGCCGCGCACGCCGATGAGGATGTTGGCGCGCACGAGCGCCTGGAGGGTCTGTTCGAGGTAGCGCCGGGGGATGCCCTGGCGCGCGGTGATCTCGCTGCTCTGCACCGGTTCCCCGCCCGCGTTGTAGGCGATGTCGAGCACCGCTTCGATGGCGAACAGGGTCTTTTTCGACGGAGAGAGCATACGGTCAGCCTTTACTTCTTACCGGTGGAGCCGAAGCCGCCGGCGCCGCGCCCGGTTTCGGGCAGGGCGGAGCCGACCGACTGCCAGACGATGCGGGTGACCGGCGCCACCACCAGCTGCGCGACGCGTTCGCCGCGTTCGATGGTGAAGGGTTCGGCGCCGAGGTTGGCGAGGATCACCCCGACCTCGCCGCGGTAGTCCGAATCGACGGTGCCGGGGGCGTTGAGGACGGTGACGCCGTGCTTGAGCGCGAGACCCGAGCGCGGCCGCACCTGTGCCTCGTAGCCGGGCGGCAGGGCGATGCAGATGCCGGTGGGCACCAGGGCGCGCGCGCCGGGCGCGAGGGTGAGCGGCTCGGTGACCGCGGCGAGCAGGTCGACGCCCGCGGAGCCCGGCGTCTGATAGCGGGGCAGCGGCAGATCGGCGGCGTGGTCGAGGCGCTGGACGGGAACGGCGACGGGAACGGTGACGATGGTCATGACAGGGCCTCGGCGATGCGGTCGGCAAGACGGGCGGCGACGGCACGCTTGTCGAGCGCGGGCCAGGCGTCGCTGCCGGTTTCGGTGATGAGCGTGACTTGGTTGGCGTCGCCGCCGAAGGTTCCGGTGCCGATCGAGACGTCGTTGGCGACGATCCAGTCGCAGCCCTTGCGGGCGCGTTTGGCCTGGGCGTGGGCGATGAGGTTCTCGGTCTCGGCGGCGAATCCGACGACGAGGCGCGGCCGCGCCGCGCCGGGGGCGGACAAAGTGGCGAGGATATCCGGGTTCGGCACCAGGCGGATCGACGGCGGCGCGCCGCCCGGCTCCTTCTTGATCTTCTGCGTCGCGATGCCGTCCACTCCCCAGTCGGCGACCGCGGCGGCGCACACCGCGACGTCGGCGGGCAGCGCGGCCTGGCAGGCGGCGAGCATCTCGCGCGCGCTTTCGACGTGCGCGACGGTGACGCCCTCGGGGTCGGCGAGCGCGGTCGGGCCGCTCACCAGCGTGACCTCGGCGCCGAGCGCGGCGAGCGCGGCGGCGATGGCGTGGCCCTGCTTGCCCGAGGACCGGTTGGCGATGAAGCGCACCGGGTCGATCGGCTCGACCGTCGGGCCGCTCGTCACCACCGCGCGCTTGCCCGCGAGCGGGCGGCGCGGGTCGAGCGCCGCGGCGATCGCGGCGACGATCTCGGGCACTTCCGCGAGGCGGCCGGGGCCGTATTCGTTGCAGGCCATCGGTCCTTCTCCGGGGCCGACGAAGAGGATGCCGCGCGACTTCAGGGTGGCGACGTTGGCCTGGGTCGCGGCGTGGGTCCACATCCGCACGTTCATCGCAGGCGCCGCGAGCACCGGCTTGTCGGTGGCGAGGAGGAGGGTGGTGGCGAGCTCGTCGGCGATGCCGGCGGCCATGCGCGCGAGGATGTTGGCGGTGGCGGGGGCGACGACGAGCAGGTCGGCCTGCCGCGAAAGCTCGATGTGGCCCATCTCGCTTTCGTCCTTGAGCGAGAACTGGTCCATGTAGACCGGCCCGCGCGACAACGCCGAAACCGCCATCGGGGTGACGAATTCCTTGGCGTTGGCGGTGAGGCAACAGCGCACCGTCGCGCCCTGGTCCTGCAGGCGGCGGATCAGGTCGAGGGATTTGTAGGCGGCAATCCCGCCGGAAATGATGAGAAATACCTTTTTACCGGCGAGCATCCGTTCTTTCCGCCAATTCACCGCGCATTTATGGAGATACCGGACGGGGCCGGCGATGTAAAGGTCACATCCGGTAGAGGAGGACCACCATCAGGATCACGATCAGGGTCCACGGCAGCCAGGTCTGAACCATCGAACCGCGGCGGCGCTCGTGCAGCGCGCGCAGGGTGTCGGGATGCAGGCGGATGCCGTTTTCGCTCATCTGGCGCGACATCGCGTCGGCGCGGCGGACGATCGCGGGGATGCGCTGCATCGCGTCCCAGGCGTCCTCGACGCCGCGGCGGATCCGGGCGGGCGGCGCGACGTTCTGCACCATCCATTCCTCGATCAGCGGGCGCGCGAGTTCCCAGAAGTTGACCTCGGGGCAGAGGCCGCGGCCGATGCCCTCGGCGGTGAGCATGGTCTTTTGCAGCACCAGGAGCTGCGGCTGCACCTCCATGCCGAAGGTTTCGGTGACCTTGAACAGCTGCGCGAGCAGGCGCGCCACCGATACCTCGGAGGCGGGGCGACCGAGGATCGGCTCGGCGATCGAGCGCGCCGCCTGGGCGAACAGGTCGACCGAGCGGTCGGGCGGCACGTAGCCCGCCTCGAAGTGGATCTCGGCGACGCGGCGGTAGTTGCCGTTGAGGAACGCCAGCAGCATCTCGCCGAGGTAGCGGCGGGTGGCGACGTCGACGCGGCCCATGATCCCGAAGTCGACCGCGATGATCTCTCCCGCGGATCCGACGAAGAGGTTGCCGGGGTGCATGTCGCCGTGGAAGAAGCCGTCGGTGAACACCATGCGGAAGAACGCGCGCGCGGCCTTTTCGGCGATGTCCATCGGCTGGAAGCCTGCGGCGGCGAGGCGGTCGCGCTCGTCGATCGGGATGCCCTCGATCCACGCGGTGGTGAGCACCCGCTTGCCGGTGAGCTGCCAAAGCACCTCGGGCAGGCGGAAGGAGTCGTCGTCGGCGAAGTTTTCGGCGAGTTCCGAGGCGGCGGCGGCCTCGAAGCGCATGTCCATTTCCATCGCCACGGTATCGGCGAAGGCGGTGACGCTCTCGCGCAGGCGCAGGCGGCGCAGGCCCGGCTGGGTGCGGTTGGCGACCTCGGCGAGCCAGTAGAGAAGGTCGACGTCCTGCTCGAACGCGGCTTCGACGCCGGGCCGCCCGATCTTGACCGCGACGGTACGGCCGTCGCGCGTCACCGCGCGGTGCACCTGCGCGACCGAGGCGGCGGCGATCGGCTCGGGATCGAACTCGGCGAACAGCTCGGCGATCGGCGCGTCGAACTCCTCGGCGACGATGCGTTCGACGTCGGCGAAGGGGAACGGCGCGATGCGGTCCTGGAGCATCGAGAGATCGGCGGCGACGGCGTCGCCGACGAGGTCCGCGCGGGTCGAGAGCGCCTGGCCGAACTTGATGAACGACGGCCCGAGCTCGACCAGCGCGTGCGCGAGGCGTTCGCCGGGGCGGCCCTCGGCGCGGCGGTTGGAGACCTGCCGCGCGATCGCGGCGATGCGCCGCGTCACCGCGAGGTTGGAAAGCAGGAACAGGGCGTCGTGGCGCGCCAGCACCCGCGCGATGGTGAGAAGCCGCACCGTGTTGCGAATCGCACGGAGCATCAGATCCGCCAGCCGGAGTGCAGCGCCGCGATCCCGCCTGAATAGTTGCGGTAGCCGACGTTGCCGAACCCGACCTCGCGCATCCACGCCGCCAGTTCGTCCTGCGGCGGCATCTTGCGGATGCTTTCGGCGAGGTAGCGGTAGGCGTCGGCGTTGTGGGCGACGGTCCGGCCGAGGAACGGCAGCACGGTGAAGGAATAGGTGTCGTACGCCTTGTCGAGAATCGGCAGCACCACCTTCGAGAATTCGAGGCACATGAAGCGGCCGCCGGGCTTGAGCACGCGGCGCGCCTCGGCGAGCGCCTTCTTGATGTCGGTGACGTTGCGGAGCCCGAAGGCGATGGTGTAGACGTCGACCGAGCGGTCGGGCAGCGGCACGTCCATCGCGTCGAGGCAGAGCCATTCGAGATCGCCCGAGATGCCCTTGTCGATCGCGCGGTCGCGGCCGACGCGCAGCATTTCGGTGTTGATGTCGGCGACGATGATGCGCGCGGAACCGCCCTTCTCCGCGACGCGCTTGCGGATGCGGAAGGCGATGTCGCCGGTGCCGCCCGCGACGTCGAGGTAGGTGAGCCCGGGGCGCGGGTTCAGCACGTCGATCATCGCGTTCTTCCAGAGGCGGTGAACCCCCATGCTCATGAGGTCGTTCATCACGTCGTAGCGGTCGGCGACGGCGTCGAACACCTCGCGCACCAGACCGGCCTTGGCGGCGGTGGCCACGGTGCGGAAGCCGAAGTGAGTGGTCTCGTCCTGGGTGGTGTGCGAAGGTGTCGGCATGTCCGCACCATAGCGGATGGCGGAGCGCCGCACCATGTTGAAAATGCGTCCGCCACCGTTCCCGAAGGATCGAAATGCCCGAACTGCCGGAAGTCGAAACCGTCCGCCTCGGACTTGCGCCGTTCGTCGCGGGACGGGGGATTTCCGGGGTGTGGATCGGGCGGCCGGATCTGCGCCGCGCGGTGCCCGAGGGATTCGGCCAGAGCGTCGTCGGGCGGCGGGTGCTCGAACTCGACCGGCGCGGCAAGCTGATGATCTGGCGTCTCGACGACGGCGGCGCGGTGCTGATCCACCTCGGGATGTCGGGCAGCCTCGGGATGACCCACGGCGCGCCGCCGCCCGACCGCCACGACCACGTGCGCTTCACCCTCGATTCGGGCGACGTCGTTACCTTCCACGATCCGCGCCGCTTCGGCTTCGTCGACTACGCCGCGGCGGGCGCGCTCGAAGCCGACCCGCTCTATGCCCGCCTCGGCCCCGAGCCGCTTTCGGCGGACTTCGACGCGCGGGTGCTCGCCGCCGCGTTCGCCGGGCGCGCCCAGCCGGTCAAGCTCGCGCTGCTCGACCAGACCGCGATCGCCGGGCTCGGCAATATCTATGTCTGCGAATCGCTCTTCCGCGCCGGCATATCGCCGTTCGCGGCGGCGGGCGGGATCGGGCCCAGGCGGCTCGCGCGCCTCGCCGCGGCGATCAAGGCGGTGCTCGCCGAGGCGGTCGCGGCGGGCGGCTCGACGCTCAAGGACCACCGCCTGCCCGACGGCGGCACCGGCTATTTCCAGATGACCTTCCGCGTCTACGACCGCGAGGGCGCGCCCTGCCCGAGCGGAAAACCCGGCCACGCGATCAAACGGGTCGTACAGTCGGGGCGTTCCACGTATTATTGTCCGGCATGTCAGAGATGAGCGGGCGAGGGCGCGGATGAACGGACGGCGGAACTGGGTGCGCGGGGCGGCGGTGGCGCTCGCCCTCCTCGGCGCGACGCCCGCGCTCGCCCAGCAATACCTTTCGGGCCACGAGGATCTGCCGCTGCTCGCCGGGCTGCATCAGGACCCCGACTCGGTGACCGTGTTCGACACCCCGCAGGGCCGCATCGTCGAAACCTTCGCGCAGACCAGCCAGCCGGCCAAGGCGGTGCTCGCCGCCTACGCCGAGACCCTGCCGCAGATGGGCTGGACGCGCAAAAGCCAGACCCGCTTCGAGCGCGGCGCGGAAA
The DNA here is from genome assembly GCA_003250275.1 of Alphaproteobacteria bacterium. GTDB lineage: Bacteria > Pseudomonadota > Alphaproteobacteria > Rhodospirillales > Rhodospirillaceae > Oleispirillum. The sequence goes on along the minus strand of QKGW01000045.1, from coordinate 6,927 downwards.
CCCTGTCGTTCGAGGTCGTCGGCAACGGCTCGCCGACGGTGCTGCGGATCCTCTTGACCTCAGATTGAAAAACTTCCCGGAAGCGGGCGTTTTCCGGCACGAAAGCGGTTGACCTCGGAAGCTTCCAAGCGTATAAGCCGCGCTCCAGATCAAACGTACGGGCTCAACACGTCATGGCCAATCACCAGTCTTCGAAGAAGCGGATCCGTCGCAACGCGCGGCGTGCCGAGATCAACACCACCCGCGTCAGCCGCATTCGCACCTTCGTGAAGAAGGTCGAGGCCGCGATCGCTGCTGGCGACAAGGATCAGGCGCAGGCGGCGTTCAAGGCGGCGATGCCGGAGCTGCACCGTGGCGCCAGCCGCGGCGTGATGCACCGCAACACCGTCTCGCGCAAGACCTCGCGCCTCGCCCAGAAAATCAAGGCGATGTAAGCACAGAGCCGGTCATCTCGGATCGGGTCGAGGGGCGGCTTCGGGCCGCCCTTTGCTTGTCCGGGGATCGGACTCGGCTGCAACCGGATTCGGCGCGCCGCAACCGCCGCCGCGGTTGCCGCCCACCCCGCCGCACCGTCGAAAGCGGCGGCAGACCAACGATTTTTCACGAATGTGCGCTGCGTCGTTGCGCGCCGGTTTGGGCGCGCCTACCATCGGCGCTTCCGGCCCACAGGGGGGCCGGTGCGTTCACGGCATTCGGGTTTGGGGTTGCGCGGGGGGCTTTCCCGCGTGGAGTCCGTTCGACTTTCGAACGGGGCGGAAACGCGGTCAATGGGGCAGATGGAACAGCAGTGGGAGCACGTTCAGGATCGGCTGCGGGGCGAGATCGGCGATGCCGCGTTTCGCAACTGGCTACAGCCGATTCGCGTCGTCGAAGCGCACGATGACGCGGTGTGCCTCGGCGTGCCGACGCGCTTCATCCGCGATTGGGTGGTGACCCATTACGCCGCGCGCATCCGCGAGGTCTGGGCCGAGGTCCAGGGCGCGCCGATGGAGGTGTCGTTCGTGGTCCAGCCGGTGCGCCGCGGCGCTTCCGGCCTCGCCGAGCCCGATCCTGCAGCCGCGCCCGAGGTGATCGCGGTCGCGCCCGAGCCCGCGCCGCCGGTCGACGACGCGATGGCCGCGCCGCTCGACCGCCGCTTCACCTTCGATTCGTTCGTCGTCGGCAAGCCCAACGAGTTCGCCTGGGCGGCGGCGCGCCGGATCGCGGAATCCGATATCCCGCCGTTCAACCCGCTGTTCCTCTATTCCGGCGTCGGCCTCGGCAAGACCCACCTGATGCACGCCATCGCCTGGCACATCCGCGAGCGCGATCCGGGCCGCACGGTCGGCTACCTCTCCGCCGAGAAATTCATGTACCGGTTCATCCGGGCGCTGCGCTATCACGACATGATGAACTTCAAGGAGCAGCTCCGCTCGCTCGACGTCCTGATGATCGACGACGTGCAGTTCATCTCCGACAAGGATTCGACCCAGGAAGAGTTCTTCCACACGTTCAACGCCCTGATGGACCAGGGCAAGCAGATCGTGATCTCGGCGGACAAGTCGCCGACCGAACTCCAGGGGATCGAGGAACGCCTGAAGTCGCGCCTCGGCTGCGGCCTCGTCGCCGACATCCACCCGACGAGCTACGAGCTGCGCCTCGGCATCCTCGAATCCAAGGTCGAGCAGATCAAGGCGGAGCAGGCGCGGCCCGACGCCGCCGACATCATCGTTCCGCCCAAGGTCCTCGAATTCCTCGCCCACAAGATCACCACCAACGTCCGCGAACTCGAAGGCGCGCTGCGCCGGGTGTTCGCGCACGCGCAGCTGATCGGGCGCGACATCACTCTCGAAGGCACCCAGGAGGTGCTGCACGACCTCCTGCGCACGCGCGAACGGCACCTCACCATCGACGCGATCCAGAAGGAAGTCGCCCAGCACTTCAACATCAAGATCGCCGACATGTCGTCGCCGCGGCGCGCCCGCGCGGTGGCGCGCCCGCGCCAGATCGCGATGTATCTGTCGAAGCAGCTTACCGCCCGTTCGCTGCCCGAAATCGGCCGCAAGTTCGGCGGCCGCGACCACACCACGGTGATGCACGCGGTGAAAAAGGTCGAGGAGCTGATCCAGCAGGACACCGACTTCGCCGAGGAAGTCGATCTGCTTCGGCGTATGCTCGAAAACTGAAGTTCCGGGCCGCGTTCCGCCCTGATTTCATCCTCCTTCCAATGGCTTTTTGCTTGGGCGAATGTGCGCCTGTGGTATACTGACCGGCCCTCTTCGGTGGGGGGTTGTTCTCGTTTCTCAAGGCATTATTCGCGAGGGGAACGCGGCGGCGCGAAGGTGCTGCCGAAACCTCGAATGAACCGTCATCACGGGTGGACCGCACCGACATGAAGCTTTCGATCGAGCGCGCACAGCTCTTCAAATCGTTGCAACACGTGCAGAGCGTCGTCGAGCGGCGCAATACCATTCCGATCCTCTCGAACGTCAAGCTGGTGGCGGGCGACGCGGGCCTGAGCCTGAACGCGACCGATCTCGATCTCGACATCACCGAGACCGTCCCCGCCGAGGTGATCGAGCCGGGCGCGACCACCGCGCCGGCGCACATCCTCTTCGATATCGTCCGCAAGCTGCCCGACGGCGCCAAGGTCGAGCTGTCCACCGGCCAGGCCGAGGGCCAACTGATGCTCACCTCGGGGCGCTCGCGCTTTTCGCTCTCGACGCTCGCGGTGAGCGAATTCCCGGAGATGACCGGCGGCGCGCTGACCCACAACTTCCGCATCGGCGCGGCGGACCTGCGCGGCCTGATCGACCGCACCCGCTTCGCCATCGCGGTCGAGGAAACCCGCTACTACCTCAACGGCATCTTCATCCACCAGTCGGTCTCCGAGGGCGTGCCGGTGCTGCGCGCCGTCGCCACCGACGGCCACCGTCTCGCCCGCGTCGAACTGCCGCTGCCCGAGGGCGCGCAGGGGATGCCGGGGGTGATCCTGCCGCGCAAGACCGTCACCGAAATCCGCAAGCTGATCGAGGACACCCAGTCCGACATCGCGGTGTCGCTCTCGGAATCGCGGGTGCGCTTCGCCTTCGACGACGCGGTGATGACCTCGAAGCTGATCGACGGCACCTTCCCCGACTACGAGCGGGTGATCCCCACCGACAACGACAAGGTGATGGAGATCGACCGCAAGGCCTTCGCCCAGGCGGTCGATCGCGTCGCCGCGGTCTCGTCGGAGAAGTCGCGCGCGGTGAAGGTTCAGGTGCAGTCGGGCCAGGTGCGGCTCTCGGCGTCGAGCCCGGAAAGCGGCAGCGCCGAGGAAGAGGTGGAAGCGGCCTACGAGGGCTCGCCCTTGGACATCGGCTTCAACGCCCGCTACCTCCTCGACATCCTGGGTCAGATCGAGGGCGACGCGGCGCGCTTCGGAATGCTCGACGCCGCCTCGCCGACGGTGGTGCGCGACGTCGGCGACGCCAGCGCGGTCTACGTGCTGATGCCGATGCGGGTCTGACGCCGCGGCGCGCATGGAGCGGACGGTACGGGTGCTTCAGTTGGAGGGTGACGCGACGCGCACGGCGGTTCGGCGGCTGACCCTCACCGGGTTCCGTTGCTACACCCGGCTCAGGCTCGATCTCGGGGCCGAGCCGGTGGTGTTGACCGGGGCCAACGGCGCGGGCAAGACCAACCTGCTCGAAGCCGTCTCCTTCCTCACCCCCGGACGCGGCCTCCGGCGTGCGAAGCTCGCGGAGGTCGCCCGGCGCGGCGGCGCGGCGAGCTGGGCGGTGGCGGCGGAGGTGACGAGCGACGGCGAGACGGTGCGCATCGGCACCGGCTGGACCGGCGGCGAAGGGCCCGACAAGCGCATCGTGCGGATGGACGGCCAGCCGCTTCGCACCACCGCGGACCTCGGCCGGGTGATGCCGGTGCTGTGGTTGACCCCGGCGATGGACCGGCTGTTCGTCGAGGGCGCGACCGCGCGGCGGCGGTTCATGGACCGCATGGTCAACGCGCTCGATCCGGGCCACGCGGAACGCGCCTCGGCCTACGAGCGGGCGATGCGCCAGCGCCTCGCGCTGCTGAAGGAAGGCCGGCGCGAGAACGCCTGGCTCTCGGCGCTGGAGGCGGTGATGGCGGCGCAGGGCGTCGCGGTGGCGGCGGCGCGCTGCGACTGGCTGGCGCGCCTCGCCCCCGAGGCGGCGCGCGGTCACGGGCCGTTCCCCGGCTGCGGCCTCTCGCTCGCGGGCGAGGTCGAGGCCGAGTTGACCACCGGCGCCTCGGCGCTGGCGGTGGAAGACGGGTTCCGCGCGCGGCTGGCGGCGCAGCGCGGCGTCGACGCGGCGGCGGGAACCACCACCGAGGGGCCGCACCGCAGCGATCTCGTCGCGGTGCACCTCGGCAAGGAGATGCCGGCGCACCTCGCCTCGACCGGCGAGCAGAAGGCGCTGCTGATCGGCCTGGTGCTCGCCCAGGCGCGGGTTCTGACGCGGGGGGTGCCGCCCCTCCTGCTGCTCGACGAGGTGGCGGCGCACCTGGACGCGCCGCGCCGCGCCGCGTTGTTCGACGTGCTGGTCGGGTATCCCGGCCAGTCCTGGCTCACCGGCACCGACGCGCAGCTGTTCGCCGCGCTCGCGGGCCGGGCACGTTTCCTGACGGTGGCCGACGCCGCCGTGACCGGGGAGGGCGACCTCCCCAACCAAGAGGACTTTACGAGTTGAGCGACATGACCACGCCCTCCACCGACGCCGTCTACGATTCCCAGTCGATCAAGGTGTTGAAAGGCCTCGAAGCGGTGCGCAAGCGCCCGGGCATGTACATCGGCGACACCGACGACGGCTCGGGCCTCCACCACATGGTCTACGAGGTCGTCGACAACGCCATCGACGAAGCCTTGGCGGGCTACTGCGACCACTGCGACGTGACCCTCAACGCCAACGGCTCGGTCACCGTGCGCGACAACGGCCGCGGCATCCCGGTCGACATCCACAAGGAGGAAGGGGTCTCCGCCGCCGAGGTGATCATGACCCAGCTCCACGCCGGCGGTAAGTTCGACCAGAACTCCTACAAAGTTTCGGGCGGCCTGCACGGCGTCGGCGTGTCGGTGGTCAATGCGCTTTCCGAGTGGCTCGAACTCCGCATCTGGCGCGGCGGCAAGGAGCACTTCATGCGCTTCCGCCACGGCGATGCCGAGATGCCGCTCGCGGTGGTCGGCGACGCGCCGATCACCGAAAGCGGCAAGCCGCTGACCGGCACCGAGATCACCTTCCTCGCCTCGGGCGAGACCTTCACCATGACCACCTACGACTTCGCGACGCTGGAGCATCGCCTGCGCGAGCTCGCGTTCCTGAATTCGGGGGTGATGCTCTCGCTCACCGACGCGCGCACGCCGGAGAAGCGCAAGGTCGACTTCCATTACGAGGGCGGCATCCAGGCGTTCGTGCAGTACATCGACCGCACCAAGACCGCGCTCCATACCCCGCCGATCACGGTGAGCGGCGAGAAGGAAGGGATCGTCGTCGAGCTCGCGATGGAGTGGACCGACAGCTACCACGACTCGACGCTGTGCTTCACCAACAACATCCCGCAGCGCGACGGCGGCACCCACCTCGCCGGCTTCCGCGCCGCGCTGACCCGCACGGTCAACGCCTACGCCAACGATTCGGGCCTCGCCAAGCGCGAGAAGGTCAACCTCACCGGCGACGACATGCGCGAGGGTCTCTCGTGCATCCTCTCGGTCAAGGTGCCGGATCCGAAGTTCTCGTCGCAGACCAAGGACAAGCTGGTCTCCTCCGAGGTCCGCCCGGTGGTCGAGGCGATCGTCGGCGACCGTCTCACCCAGTGGTTCGAGGAGCACCCGCAGGAGGCCAAGAAGATCATCGGCAAGGTGATCGAGGCCGCCGCCGCCCGCGAGGCGGCGCGCAAGGCGCGCGACCTCACCCGGCGCAAGACCGCGCTCGACATCGCCACCCTGCCCGGCAAGCTCGCCGACTGTCAGGAACGCGATCCGGCGCTTTCCGAACTCTTCCTCGTCGAGGGCGATTCGGCAGGCGGCTCGGCCAAGCAGGGCCGCGATCGCGCCAATCAGGCGATCCTGCCGCTCAAGGGCAAGATCCTCAACGTCGAGCGCGCGCGCCGCGACAAGATGCTCTCCTCCGCCGAGATCGGCACCCTGATCACCGCGATCGGCACCGGCATCGGCGCGGGCATCGACCGCGACGACTTCGACATCGGCAAGGCGCGCTACCACAAGATCATCATCATGACCGACGCGGACGTGGACGGTTCCCACATCCGCACCCTGCTGCTCACCTTCTTCTTCCGCCAGATGCCGGAGCTGATCGAGCGCGGCTACCTCTACATCGCGCAGCCGCCGCTCTACCGCGTCAAGCGCGGCGAGAGCAAGGGCCAGTACCTCAAGGACGACCGCGGGCTCGAGGATTACCTCACCGAATCGGGGGTGAAGGACGCGGTTCTGGTGCTGCACGACGGCCAGCAGATCGCCGCCAACGACCTCAAGCACCTGACCGAGCGCTGCCGCGCCGCCAAGCATCTTCTGGTGCCGCTGTCGCGTTCGGTGCCGATGCACATCGTCGAGCAGGCGGCGATCGCCGGCGCGTTCGCCGAGGACGTGCTCAACGACGCCGGACGCACCGCCGAGACCGCGGCGCACGTCGCCACCGTGCTTGATGCGCTCGAACCCGAGTACGCGCGCGGCTGGAGCGGCGAGCGCACCGCCGAGGGTGGCTACCGCTTCCGGCGCATCCTTCGCGGCGTGCCGCAGGTGATCGTTCTCGAGGCGACGATGCTCGAAAGCCCGGAGGCGCGCCGCCTCCGCATCGTCGGCGCGGAACTCGCGGAATTCTTCGAAAAACCCGCGATTCTCAAGACCAAGGACAAGGAAGTCCGGATCGACGGGCCGGTCGCGCTCGCCGACGCGGTGATGGAGGCGGG
>QKGW01000072.1 GCA_003250275.1 Alphaproteobacteria bacterium | reverse complement strand
AGGTGTTGAGCCGCTTCCGCGGCAAGTTCGGCGAATCGCCCTACCGCTACATCTGCTTCGCCGAGGAAACCGGCCTGATCGCCGAGTTCGACTTCGTGGTGATCGAAAAGACCGTCGCCTGGCTCGAAAAACACGCGCGCGCCAAAGCCCTGCGCCTCGCCGTCAACATGTCGGGGCAATCGCTGCTCAACGCCGCCTACCGCCAGCGCGTCGACGATCTGTTGCGCGAAAAGCCGTGGCTCAAGGACCGGCTGATGATCGAGCTGACCGAGTCCGCGCGCGTCGAGGATTTGCAGGCCGCCGATCTCTACATCCAGCAGCTGCGCGGGCACGGGGTGCCGGTCTGCCTCGACGACTTCGGCGCGGGCGCGGCGAGCTTCAACTATCTCGGCGCGATGGCGGTGGACGTGGTCAAGCTCGACGGCGCGGCGATCGAGAACACCATCGGCTCGGTGCGCGGCCGCGCGTTCATGAAGGCGATGGGGTCGTTCTGCCGCGCCCTCGGCGTCGAAACCATCGGCGAGATGGTCGACACCCCCGAGAAGGTCGCCTTCCTCAAGGACTGCGACATCGATTACGGCCAGGGTTACCTGTTCGGCAAGGGCGAAAGCGTTCCCGCCACGAAGTCGGGATACGATCCGGTGGGCGAAGTCATCCACGCCCCGGTTTGAGATCAGGCCGCAAGCGCGCGGATCCGCTCGACCATCGAGAACAGCCCGTTGCGGCGGCTCGGCGAGAGATGGCGGTCGAGACCGAGTTCGGAAAGGAAGCCCTCCGCATCGATCTCGCGGATTTCTTCCTTGGTGCGGCCGGAATAGAGCATCAACAGGATCGCGATCAGGCCCCGCACGATGTGCGCGTCGCTGTCGGCGACGATTTCGAGATGGGCGCGCCCGGCGTCGTCGAGGCGTTCGTGGCCGACCATCCACACCTGGCTGGTGCAGCCGCGCACCTTGGTCGCCTCGGTCTTGAGCGCCTCCGCCATCGGCGGCAGCTGTTTGCCGAGGTCTATGATGTAGGCGTAGCGCTCCTCCCAGTCCTCGAGAAACCCGAACGTTTCCTTGAGATCGGAGAGTTCCGCTTCCTTGGTCGTCACGTCCATGTCGATACCCCCTCGCCCGGATTCCTCCCCCGGAATCCGGCGCGTCACCTCACGCAAGATCAGAAATAGTCCAGCAACATCCGTGCCGCTTCGCTCATCTGGTCGGGCGACCACGGCGGGTCCCACACCAGATAGACCTCGACGACGCCGACGCCGCGCACCCGCGCGACGGTTTCCGCCACTTCGGTAGGCAGTTCGCCCGCAACCGGGCAGCCGGGCGCGGTCAGGGTCATGAAGATCTTCACGTCGCCGTCCTCGGAGCGGAGGATGTCGTAGATCAGACCGAGGTCGTAGATGTTCACCGGGATTTCGGGGTCGTGGACCTCGCGCAACGCCTCGACGATCGGTTCGTCGGAATCGACCGGCGGCATTCCCGGTTGCAGAGGCAGGCCCGCGCGGCCGACGAGGTCCTGATCGCCCGACAACGCGTCGGCGTCGACGCCGGTTTCGATCTCGTCGCTCCAGTCCTCCGCCTCGGACTCGGGCTTGCGCGCCTCGTCGGGGGCGGTGAATTCATCCATCGAAAAACGATTGCTCTCGGTCATTTCCGTTACCTACCGCAACAGGGCCAGGGCCCGCTCCACGCCCTGCGCCAAGGCTTCCGCCTCGGCACGGGTGCTGTACATCGCAAAACTCGCGCGCGTCGTCGCGCTCACCCCCATGCGCACCATCAGCGGCTGGGCGCAATGATGCCCGGCGCGCACGGCGACGCCGCGCTGGTCGAGCAGCGTGGCGATGTCGGACGGGTGCGCGCCGTCGACGGTGAACGAGATCACCCCGCCCTTGCCCGGCGCGGTGCCGATGATGCGCAGGCCGGGGATCGCGTTCAAGAGCGCAGTGGCGTGATCGAGCACGTCGGTCTCGTGCGCATGGATGCGCTCGATGCCGAGGCTCTCGACATAGTCGATCGCAGCGGCGAGGCCGATCGCCTCGACGATCATCGGCGTGCCCGCCTCGAAGCGCGCGGGCGGCTCGGCCCAGGTGCTGCGCTCGAAGCTCACCGTCTCGATCATGTCGCCGCCGCCCTTGTAGGGCGGCATCATATCGAGCAGTTCGCGGCGGCCGTAGAGCGCGCCGATGCCGGTCGGGCCGTAGATCTTGTGGCCGGTGATGGCGTAGAAGTCGACGTCGAGGTCGCGCACGTCGACCTTCTGGTGCACCGCACCCTGGCAGCCGTCGACGACGATCTTCGCTCCGATCGCGTGGGTCGCCGCGGCGATCTCCTTGATCGGCATGATGCTGCCGAGCACGTTCGACATGTGCGCGACGGCGACGAGCTTGACCTTGGGGCCGAGCATCGCGGCGAACGCGGAGAAATCGAAGGCGCCCTCGTCGGTGACCGGAATCGGCTTCACCACCGCGCCGGTCGCGGCGGCGGCGAGCTGCCACGGCACGATGTTGGAATGGTGCTCGCTCTCGCACACCAGAATCTCGTCGCCGGGCTTGAGGAACGCCTGCGCCCAGCAGCGCGCGGCGAGGTTGAGGCTGTCGGTTCCGCCCGAGGTGAACACGATCTCGGAGACGTCGGCCGCGCCGAGGAAGCGCCGCACCGTCTCGCGCGCGGCTTCGTAGCGCGAGGTGGCGACGTCGGAGAGGGTGTAGACGCCGCGGTGCACGTTGGCATAGGCGGTGCGGTACATCCCGTCCATCGCCTCAAGCACCGCCACCGGCTTCTGCGCCGAGGCGGCGCTGTCGAGAAACACCAGCGGCTTGCCGTGAACCCGCGTCGCAAGGATCGGGAAATCCTTGCGCACCGCGTCCACGTCGAAGGCTTCGTTCGGCAACAGCGTCGCCGGTGCGGGCGTCACGTTCATCCCCTTTCCCTTTCGTCGAGCCAGGCGCTCGCCTTGGCGGCGAACGCCTCGCGCACGCTCTCCACCGAGATCATCTCGAAGGTTTCGCCGAGGAAGGCCTCGAGCAGCAGCGCGCGCGCGGTCGCGGCATCGATGCCGCGCGAGCAGAGATAGAAGATCTGTTCGTCGGACAGCTCGCCGCAAGTGGCGCCGTGGCTGCACTTCACGTCGTCGGCGTAGATTTCGAGCTCGGGCTTGCAGTCCACCTCGGCGTTGCGCGACAGCAGCAGGCCGTTGTGGAGCTGGTTGCCGATGATCCGCTGCGCGTCGCGATGGACGTGGACCTTGCCCTGGTAGATGCCGCGGGCGTGACCGTCGAGCACGCCCTTGAACACCTGGTCGGTGGTGGTTTCCGCCGCGATGTGCTGGATTTCGGTGGTGGTGTCGCACACGCTCGCGCCCTTGGCCGCGTACGCGCCGTTGAGGTGCGCGTCGCCGCCCGAGCCGACCATGCGCAGGCGCATCTCGCGGCGGGCGGTCTTGCC
>QKGW01000335.1 GCA_003250275.1 Alphaproteobacteria bacterium | reverse complement strand
GGTGGCGGGCTGCGTCGCCCAGGCCGAGGGCGAGGCCTTGAAGAAGCGCGCGCCGATCGTCGACATCGTCCTCGGGCCGCAGACCTATCACCGCCTGCCGGAAATGGTCGCCCGCGCCCTGCGCGAGGATGGCGTGGTGCTCGATACCGAGTTCCCGGTCGAACCGAAGTTCGATTTCCTGCCGCCGCCCGGCGCCGACGGCCCGGCGGCGTTCCTCGCGATCCAGGAAGGCTGCGACCGCTTCTGCACCTACTGCGTGGTCCCCTACACCCGCGGCGCCGAATACGCGCGCCCCGCGGCGGATGTGATCGCCGAGGCGAAGCGCCTGGTCGCCACCGGCGCGCGCGAGATCACCCTTCTCGGCCAGAACGTCAACGCCTGGGCCGCCGACGGCTGGAGCTTCGGCCGCCTGCTGCGCGAACTCGCCGAGGTCGACGGCCTCGACCGCCTGCGCTACACCACCTCACACCCGCTCGCGGTCGACGACGACCTGATCGCCGCGCACCGCGACGTCGGGAAGCTGGTGCCGTTCCTCCATCTGCCGATCCAGTCGGGCTCCGACCGCGTGCTCAAGGCGATGAACCGCGGCCATACCCGCGCCGATTATCTCGCCATCGTCGAACGCCTCAAGGCGGCGCGGCCCGACCTCGCGATGTCGTCGGATTTCATCGTCGGCTTCCCCGGCGAGACCGACGCCGAGTTCGCCGACACCCTCGCGGTGATCCGTGAGGTCGGCTTCATCCAGGCGTTCTCGTTCAAGTATTCGGCGCGCCCCGGCACCCCCGCGGCGACGATGCCGGACCATGTGCCGCAGGCGGTCTCGGAAGCCCGCCTCGCCGAGGTGCAGGCGGCGCTCGGCAAAATCCAGACGGCGTTCAACGCCGGGTGCGTCGGCACGACGATGCCGGTGCTGTTCGAGCGTCCCGGACGCCATCCCGGACAGATGATCGGGCGCAGCCCGACGATGCAGGCGGTCCACGCCGAAGTCCCCGCCGACGCGATGGGGACGATCCGCAACGTGCGGATCGTCGGCGTCGGCCCCAACAGTTTGGCCGGCGAACTCGTCGGCGGTGATGAAAGGGAAGCGGCGGAATGAGCGCCAGCGGCAAGACCCTCGAACGGGTTCTCGACTTCGGCAGCAATGCGATCGCGGCGGAGGTCTACGGCCCCCACAACATCAATCTCGACCGCCTCGAGGGCCTGCTCGGCGTCACCTGCGCGCCGCGCGGCAACGCGCTCACCCTCTCGGGTACCGGGCGCGCCCTCGACATCGCCGAGCGCGCGGTGCGCCGCCTCGCCGAGCAGGCGAAGTCGGGGCGCGGCGTCGAGGCGGCGGACGTCGAGGCGTCGGTGCGGATGAGCCGCGGCGCGCCGACCGACGGCGAGGACGAGGCGGAAACCGGCCTCAAGACCCGCAAGAAGACGATCCTGCCGCGCACGCCGATGCAGGCCGAATACCTGCGCGCGATGCAGCGCCACGATCTCGTCTTCGGCCTCGGCCCGGCGGGCACCGGCAAGACCTACCTCGCGGTGGCGATGGCGGTCTCGAAATATCTCAAAGGCGAGGTCGCGCGGATCATCCTGTCGCGCCCGGCGGTCGAGGCGGGCGAGAACCTCGGCTTCCTCCCCGGCGATCTGCGCGAGAAGGTCGACCCCTACCTGCGCCCGCTCTACGACGCGCTCAACGACATGATGCCGCACGACCAGGTGCAGAAGCGCATCGCCTCGGGCGACATCGAGATCGCGCCGCTCGCGTTCATGCGCGGCCGCACCCTCTCGGACGCCTTCGTCATCGTCGACGAGGCGCAGAACACCACCGCGGTGCAGATGAAGATGCTCCTCACCCGTCTCGGCGAGGGCTCGGTGATGGTGGTCAACGGCGACCTCACCCAGGTCGACCTGCCGAAGGGCGTGCGCTCCGGCCTGCGCGACGCGCTCGAAATCCTCGAAGGCGTCGAGGGCATCGGCGTGATCGAATTCACCGACGCCGACGTGGTGCGCCACGGCCTCGTCGCGCGCATCGTCACCGCCTATGCCGAGCACAATCCGAAGACGCCTTACGACGGCCCCGCCGGAGGCGCGCATGGCTGAGGACGCCGAGATCGTCGAACGCGTCGCCGACGCGGGCGGCGCGTGGGGGTTCGAGATCACCGCCGATCCGGCGTGGGAGACGGCGCTGCCGGAATGGCGGCGCGTCGTCGCCGAGGTCGGCGCGGCCGCGGCGCCGGCGCTCGCCGGGGCGCTCGCCGAGGCGGGCACCCTCGCGCCGGTGGAGATCGCGCTGCTGCTCGCCGATGACGAGTCGATCCGCGAGATCAACCGCGACTGGCGCGACAAGGACGCCGCCACCAACGTGCTCTCCTTCGCCACCTGGTGGGACGACGACTGCCCGGCGCCGCCCGACGGCGCGCCCCTGCTCCTCGGCGACATCGCGGTGGCGCGCGAGACCCTGTTCGCCGAAGCGGAACGCGACGAGCTCGCGCCCGCCCATCATTTCGCCCACCTGCTGCTGCACGGCGTGCTGCATCTGATCGGCTACGATCATCAGGAGCCCGACGAGGCGCAGGCGATGGAAGCCCTCGAAACCCGCCTGCTCGCGGATCTCGGGATCGCCGATCCCCACGCCGCGGCGCTGTTCCACGGAGACGGAGAATGACCGAGCCTTCCCACGATACCGGCGCCGCCGGCGAGGAGCCTCAGCCTCGACAAGAGCGCTCGTGGTGGCAGACGCTCAAGGATAGCCTGCCCTGGTCCTCGGCCGGAGAGCCGACGATGCGCGAAGCCCTCGCCGAACTCATCGAGGAGGGCGGCGAACCCGGCGAGCCGATGGACGCCCACGAGCGCCTGCTCCTGTCCAACATTCTCCACCTCCGCGACGTCACCGCCGCCGACGTGATGATGCCGCGCGCCGACATCGTCGCGGTCGCGATCGACACGCCGCTCCCCGAACTGGTCAAGCGCATCGTCGAGGAAGGCGTGTCGCGGATGCCGGTCTACCGCGAAACCCTCGACGACGCCGTCGGCCTCGTCCACATCAAGGACGCGGTGCGCCACATGGTCAGCGGCGGCGACGCCCCGCTCGGCAAGATGCTGCGGCCGATCCTCTTCGTCGCGCCGTCGATGCGGGTGATGGACCTGCTCCTCGAGATGCGCGTCAAGCGCACCCACATGGCCCTGGTGATCGACGAGTACGGCGGCGTCGACGGCCTCGTCACGATCGAGGACTTGGTCGAGCAGATCGTCGGCGAGATCGACGACGAGCACGACATCGAGGAGGACCCGGAACTGGTCTGGCGCTCCGACACCGTGCTCGAAGCCGACGCGCGCGTCTCGATCGAGGACTTCGAGCACGCGGTCGGGCCGATCCTCACCACCGAGGAGCGCGACGACGCCGACACCCTGGGCGGCCTGGTCTTCGCCCTCGCCGGCCACATTCCGGCGCGCGGC
>QKGW01000396.1 GCA_003250275.1 Alphaproteobacteria bacterium | reverse complement strand
ACCCCGAGGAAGGCGTCGAGATCGGCGTCGCGGGTGAGGTTGAGGCCGCCGACCCCGGCGCGTAGGAACTTGCGCCCCGGCGTCGGCATCGCCTCGAACACGGTGACCGCGGCGCCCGCTTCCGAGGCGGCTTCCGCCGCCATCAGTCCCGCCGGGCCGCCGCCGATCACCGCGATGCGCATCTCATGCGGCCTCTGCTTCGGTCTCGTGGTCGCGCACCGGCAGGCGGCGCAGCCAGGCGAAGCCGAGCACCGCCGAGGCGAGGCTGCCCGAGAGCACGCCGAAGCGCACCGCGTTGATGTGCGCCGGATCGGAGAACGCGAGCATCCCGATGAACAGGCTCATGGTGAAGCCGATGCCGGTGAGCAGCGCGACGCCGTAGATGTCGGTCCAGTTGGTGCCGTGCGGCATCTGCGCGATCCCGCTCTTGAGCGCCAGCCACACCGCGCCCATCACCCCCGCCTGTTTGCCGATGAACAGGCCCGCGGCGATGCCGAGCGGCACCGGTGCGATCATGTCGTCGGAGGTCATGCCGGAAAGCTCGATGCCCGCGTTGGCGAAGGCGAAGATCGGCATGATCGCGAAGTTGACCCAGCCCGCGATCGCGTGTTCGAGGCGCTTGAGCGGCGATTCGTGCTCGGCGTGGGCGCAATCGGCGGGGATCGCGAGCGCGAGCACTACGCCAGCCAGGGTCGCGTGCACGCCCGATTTCAGCACCGCGACCCAGAGCACCGCGCCGATTACGAGGTAGAGCGAAATCCGGCGCACGCCGAGGCGGTTCATCGCTGCGAGGACCACGGCGCAGCCTCCGGCGACGGCGAGCGGCGCCAGCATCAGGTCCTGGGTGTAGAAGGCGGCGATGATCACGATCGCGCCGAGGTCGTCGATCACCGCGAGCGCCATCAGGAAGATCTTGAGCGAGCGCGGCACCCGCGGCCCCACCAGGGCGAGCACGCCGAGGGCGAAGGCGATGTCGGTGGCGGCGGGGATCGCCCAGCCGCGCAGGGTTTCCGGGGTGGCGGCGTTGAAGCCGGCGTAGACGAGGGCGGGCGCGGCCATGCCGCCCACCGCCGCGATCACCGGCAAGGCGGCGCGCTCCCGCGTCGAGAGTCTGCCGTAGAGCGCCTCGCGCTTGATCTCCAGCCCGACGAGCAGGAAAAAGACCGCCATCAGGCCGTCGTTGATCCAGTGGTGCACCTGCTTGTCGAGCTTGAACGCGCCGAAGCCGACCGCGAGGTGGTAGTGGAGCAGCGCGTTGTAGACGTCGGCGAGGCCGGAGTTGACGAACACGATTGCGACCAATGCGCACCCGACGAGAAGCATCCCGCTCGCGGCTTCGGGGTTGATCGGGAGCGGACGCTTCGCGGGCATGAAAAATCCTTCGGCAAAGTCGGGAGACGGTGTCGGCAGAGCCTTACTTATATGGGAGAAAAGCGCCTTTTCGCCAGGGAATTCGGAGGGTTCACGAGGCGCAGCGGCGGCGGAACGGCAGCAGCGCGCGGAGTTTTCCCACGAGTTCGGCGGGCAGCGAGAGAGTCGCGACCGAGGTGATGGTGATCGCGAAGCCCGCCACCTGGATCGGGCTCAGGGTCTCGCCGAGGATCAGCCACGCCGCCACCGCTGTGACCACCGGGCCGGAGAGGGTGAGCAGCGAGGCGCGCACCGCGCCGCAGCGGCGGATGCCCTCGAACAGCAGGAAGAACGGGATCACCGTGCAGGCGATCGCGTTGACCACGCCCCAGAAGATGCCGACCTCGGGGAAGGTGAGGGCGTCGAAGCCGGGGGTGACGCCGACGAGCGTGACCATCGCCGCGAGGGTGATGGTGTTGGATGCGGCGCTGAAGCGCGCCGAGCCGATCTCCTTCATGATCCGCTGGCTGGCGGTGAGGTAGATCGCGTAGGTCACCGCCGAGGCGACCGCCCAGGCCATGCCGTGGAGCTGCGTCGGCGTCAGCGCCGCGAAGCCGTGCGGCAGCGCCGCCATCGCCACGCCGACGTAGGTGACGGCGAAGGTGAGGACGTCGCGCAGGCGCGGCGGCCGGCGTTCGAGCGCGGCGTTGAGGAAGATCACGATCACCGGAAAGGTGAACAGCACCAGCCGCGAGGTCCCCGCGTCGATCAGCGAGATCGCGGTGAGGTCGGTGTAGGAGGCGAGGAAGAAGGCGAAGCCGGTCATGCTGCTGAGCACCCATTGCCGTGCGGTCAGCCCGAGGCCGCCCTTCACCAGCATCCGTGCGCCGATCCAGAACAGCGGCACCGCCACCGCGAAACGCAGCACCAGGAACGCGGGCACCCCCATGCCGGTGGCGTAGGCGAGCTTCGCCACCACGCCCTTGAAGGCGAAGGCGACGGTGGCCGCGAGTACGGCGGCGGTGGCAACGTTGTCAGGGCGTTCGTCGGCGACCATGGAACCTCTCCAGAGCGGTACTTTCCGATGTAAACCCATTCCGGGTATGCAGCGAGTGCGAAATGGTTTTATCAGTTATTACATTTGCTGATACCATGGCCGCATGGATATCCGTCAGCTCCGCAGCTTCGTCCACGTCGTCGAGACCGGCAGCCTCTCCGCCGCGGCGCAGCGCCTGCGCGTCACCCAGCCCGCGCTGACCCGCCAGATCCGCCTGCTCGAAGAGGAAACCGGCACGCCGCTCCTGGTCCGCACCGGGCGCGGCGTGCGCCCGACCCCTGCGGGGCTCGACGTCGAGCGCCGCGCGCGCCGCGTGCTCGCCGAGTTCGAGGCGCTCGCGATCGAGATGCGCGCGCGCACCGCCGAGGTTTCGGGGCGGGTGCGGCTCGCCCTCGCGCCGTCGATCGGCGCGGCGCTCGGCGGCGCGGTGCTGGAACGCTTCCTCGCCCTGCATCCGGCGGTGAAGGTGGAAGCGGTCACGGTGCTTTCCGCCAACGCGCGCGACGCGCTCCTGCGCGGACGCCTCGATCTCGGGCTGATCTTCCCCGACGTGCCGGGGCCGAACCTGCGGGTCGAGCCGCTGTGGTCGGAATCGCTGTGCTTCGTCGCGCCCGCGCGCCCGCCGTGGACCGGGCGCACCGGCGTCACCCTTGCCGAGGCGCTGGCGGAGCCGCTGATCCTGCCCGCCAAGGAGCACGGCCTGCGCGCCACCGTCGAACAGGCGGCGGCGCCGCGCGGGCTTTCGGTCCACGTGCCGGTCGAACTCGCGTCGATGAACTTGCAGCTCGATCTCGTCGCGCGCGGCATGGGCTGCTCGGTGTTTCCCGCCGCCGCGTGCCGCCTCGGCGTCGCCGCCGGGGCGCTCACCGTGCTGCCGTTCACCGATGCGGAGCTGCGCCGCCAGGCGGTGCTGGCGTGGGCGCGCGACTATCCGCCCGACCGCGCGACGCTCGCGCTGATCGAGCTTCTCCGCGATTGGGCCGACTGGCTCCCCGGCGTCGAGGGCAGCCGCGCGCAGGCCTGAACCGCGTCAGTCGCCTTCGTGTTCGGA
>QKGW01000365.1 GCA_003250275.1 Alphaproteobacteria bacterium | reverse complement strand
GTCGAACCGGTCGACCAGCCATCATCACCACCGGTGTTGCCCGACGGGGTGAACGACACGCCAGCCTGGAAGCCGTAGAACTTCGGAGTGAAGTAGGACAGCTTGTTGGCGTCGCCGGTCTCGGTCGAGAACTGCGGGTTCAGGTAGTTGACCGGGATCATGACGTACTTGTCGGTGTCGCCTTCGTCGAAGCCGTTACCGATGTCCGAAGCTTCCGGAGCGTTGACGGTCGAGAGGTACGCGACGTCGTTCTCGGAACCGACGATCAGCTTACCGTACTTGCCTTCGAGCCAGAGGTAGGACTCGTCGATGGTGTCGTCGCCGTTCTGGTTCGAGCCGGCTTCGAGCTCGACCTGCACGCCGATCTTCATGCCGTTGTCGAGGACGGTCGTACCCTTGAAGTGGATTTCGGACTCGCCCTGAACGTCGAAGCTGTTGACGGGAGTGGCGAAGTCGTCGTCCTGCTGGGCGGCAGCCACCCAGTACTCCATGTAGCCGCCAAGCTGCAGCTTCACCGGCTCGGACGCCTGAGCGGCCGAAACGAACGCACCAGCGGCGAGCAGCGCGGTGGTGCCAAAGAGAATCTTCTTCATGTCTATCCCTCGTTCGATAGGATCGATTTCGGTCCCGACCCCACACGGCGGAACCTTGCTCGGGAACTAGGAAGTCATGAACCCCCGGAGAGGTCAACGCGTAACGCCTTGGCCTTCCCACTTCACCGGGCAGGTGTGGCAAGGAAGTCACACTTCCCACGTGCAGCGCCGCCAGCGGCCCGCCACACCTGAGTGTTTTCGTGCTTTACGATCCGCACGCGGCGCGACAAACTGTCGCGGCGTTCGCGGCGGTGTTCCGCGAATTCGGACAACTCTGGCGATGATGATGGTCATGACCTTGATGAAGTCGATGCTTCGGCCGTGCGCGGTCGCACTGGTTTTTGCGGTGTCCGCGCTGGTGAGCGCCTGCGACAGCGGCAGCACGGAGTATGCGTACCCCGAAAAGATCGGCAACAAAGTCTACTATCCCGGCGAACAGCGGCCGGACAGCGTCTTCGGCAAGGAGGGCATCGACCTCTTCGGCCAGAGCAAGCGCAACGCCGACCAGGGCGGCGGCGGCAGCGGCCTCGGGATCAACAGCTTCCTCTGGCGCGCCTCGCTCGACACCATCAGCTTCATGCCGATCGCGTCGGCGGATCCCTTCGGTGGCGTGATCATCACCGACTGGTACGCGCCGCCCGAGACCCCGGACGAGCGCTTCAAGCTCAACGTCTTCATCATGGGCCGCGCGCTCCGCGCCGACGCTCTCAAGATCGCGGCGTTCCGCCAGATCAAGGACGGCAGCGGCAACTGGGCCGACAAGGCGGTCGAGCCGAGCGTGGTCTCGGACCTCGAAAACACCGTGCTGACGCGGGCGCGCAAGATGCGCATCGCGGCGCAGACCGGCGCCACGCCCAACTGAGGCGCGCTCCGGGGGTCGAACCGAAACCGCCGGTCCCGCATCCGTGGGGCCGGCTTCTCCTATCAAGAACGACGTATTCATAAAGACGTGAAGAAAGGCGGGTAACGCGATCATGACGCGGATGGACGAACGCTACAATTTCCGCGAGGCCGAACCGAAGTGGCAGGACGCCTGGCAGAGCCGCGACGCGTTCGCGGCGGAGGCGGGCTCCGACAAGCCGAAGTGCTACGTGCTCGAGATGTTTCCCTACCCGTCGGGGCGCATCCACATGGGGCATGTGCGCAACTACACTCTGGGCGACGTGATCGCCCGCTTCCGCCGCGCCCAGGGCTTCAACGTCCTGCACCCGATGGGCTGGGACGCCTTCGGCCTGCCTGCCGAGAACGCCGCGATCCAGAACCGCGTGCACCCGGCAGCGTGGACGCGCGAAAACATCCGCACGATGAAGGAGCAGTTCCAGCCGCTCGGCCTCTCGATCGACTGGAGCCGCGAGGTCGCGACCTGCGAGCCCGAGTACTACCGTCACGAACAGAAGATGTTCCTCGACTTCCTCAAGGCCGGGCTCGCCTACCGCAAGACCAGCATGGTCAACTGGGACCCGGTTGAGCACACCGTGCTCGCCAACGAGCAGGTGATCGACGGCCGGGGCTGGCGCTCGGGCGCGCTGGTCGAGCGCCGCGAACTCGCCCAGTGGTTCCTCAAGATCACCCACTACGCCGACGACCTCCTCGAAGCCCTCGAAACCCTGAACGAATGGCCCGACCGCGTGCGCCTGATGCAGCACAACTGGATCGGCCGCTCCGAGGGCGCGCGGGTGTTCTTCGATCTGGTCGACCGCGACGACAAGCTCGAGGTCTTCACCACCCGCCCCGACACGCTGTTCGGCGCGTCGTTCTGCGCGATCTCGATCAACCACCCGCTCGCCAAGGCCCTCGCCGAGGATGACGCCGCGCTCACGGACTTCATCGCCGAGTGCAACGCCGTCGGCACCTCGGAAGCGGCGATCGAAACCGCCGAAAAGCGCGGCTACCTCACGCCCTACACGGTGCGCCACCCGTTCGACCCGAACTGGGAACTGCCGGTGTTCATCGCCAACTTCGTGCTGATGGAATACGGCACCGGCGCGATCTTCGGCTGCCCGGCGCACGACCAGCGCGACATGGACTTCGCCCGCAAATACGGCCTGCCGGTCAAGGCGGTGGTCGCGCCCAAGGACGCCGACCCGGCCGCCTTCGCCGCCGAGCTCGAAACCGCCGCCGAAGCCTTCGCCGGCGACGGCGTCGCGATCAACTCGGATTTCCTCGACGGCCTCGCGGTCGACGCCGCCAAGCGCGCCGCGATCGCGCGCCTCGAAGCCGAAGGCCGCGGCCAGGGCACGGTGCAGTTCCGCCTGCGCGATTGGGGCGTCTCGCGCCAGCGCTACTGGGGCTGCCCGATCCCGGTGATCCACTGCCCGAAGTGCGGCGCGGTGCCGGTGCCGGACGACCAGCTGCCGGTGACCCTGCCAGAGGACGTCACCTTCGATCAGCCCGGCAACCCGCTCGCCCTGCACCCGACCTGGAAACAGGTGAAGTGCCCGTGCTGCGGCGCGGACGCCGAGCGCGAGACCGACACCTTCGACACCTTCTTCGAATCCTCGTGGTACTTCGCGCGCTTCTGCGACCCGAACAACGCGGAACAGGCGTTCGACCGCGCCGCGGTGGACTACTGGCTGCCGGTCGACCAGTACATCGGCGGCATCGAGCACGCGGTGCTGCACCTGCTCTATTCGCGCTTCTTCACCCGCGCGCTCAAGGAATGCGGTTACCTCGGCATCAAGGAGCCGTTCAAGGGCCTGTTCACCCAGGGCATGGTCTGCCACGAGACTTACCGCACGACGCAGGGCACCTGGCTCTATCCCGCCGAGATCGAACGCCGTGAAGGCGCGATCGTCGAGATCGAGACCGGCGCGCCGGTGACCATCGGCCGCTCCGAAAAGATGAGCAAGTCGAAGAAGAACACCGTCGACCCCGGTCACATCATCGAGACCTACGGCGCCGA
>QKGW01000574.1 GCA_003250275.1 Alphaproteobacteria bacterium | reverse complement strand
GATCCCGCTTTCAGCGGCGTAGCGCGCCTGGAGCGCCGCGATCAGGCGGCGGCTGTCGTCGCGCAGTTCGCGCAGCTCGTCCAGTTCGGGAGCGTAATGTTTTGCGATGACGCCGCCGTCGCGCGCGAGCAGCGGCGGGTCCTCGGCGAGCGCGCGGGTGAGGCGCTCGACCAGGGCGGCGTGTTCGCCCAAGCCCGCGTAGCAGCGCATCAGGCCTTCGGGGAGGGAGCCGTCGGGGCTTGCGGCGCGCAGCAGCTCGCGCAGCGCCGGCACCGCCGCGAGGGTCTCGCGGATCGCCACGAGGTCGCGCGGGCCGCCCCGCCCGAGGCCGAGGCGCGACAGTGCGCGGGCGACGTCGGGGCAGGACTTCAGCATCCGCCGCAGATCGGCGCGCGCGTCCGGGCGCTCGAAGAAGAAGGCGACGTCGTCCTGGCGGCGGACGATCCGCGCGACGTCGGTGATCGGCTGGTTGAGCCGGTCGGCAAGCAGGCGCGCGCCCGCGCCGGTGACGGTGCGGTCGATGGTGGCGAGCAGCGAGCCGCGGCGTTCGCCGGTCTGGGTCTGCGCGAGTTCGAGGCTGCGGCGGGTGGCGGCGTCGATTTCGAGCACCGAACCCTGGCGCACGCGCTTGGGCGGCTGCACCAACGGCAGCTTGCCCGCCTGGGTCGCCACCGCGTAGTCGAGCGCCGCGCCGGCGGCGGCGATTTCGGCGCGGTGCATCGCGCCGAAGCCGTCGAGGGTCGCGACACCGAACGCCTCGGCGAGACGCCGCGATCCGGTCTCGCTGTCGAAGCGGTGGTTCGGCAGCGGCGTGAGCTGCGGCTTGAGGCGGCCCCAAAGCTCGTAGAACTCCGGGCTTTCGAGCATCCGCTGCGGCACCAAAATCTCACCCGCGCCGAGCTGCTCGACCACGCCCGCGAGCGCCGCTTCGGCGACGGTGCGGCAGAAGAACCGCCCGGTCGAGAGGTCGAGCCACGCCGCGCCGATCTCGCCGTGCACCTGGGCGAGCGCCAGGAGATAGTTGGCGCGGCGTGCGTCGAGGAGGGAATCCTCGGTCAGCGTGCCGGGGGTGACGACGCGGATCACGCCGCGCGCGACCACCGATTTCGCGCCGCGCTTCTTCGCCTCCGCCGGGTCCTCGATCTGTTCGCAGATCGCGACCTTGAAGCCCTTCTGGATCAGCCGCGCGAGATAGCTCTCGTAGGCGTGGTGCGGCACGCCGCACATCGGGATCGGCTCGCCCGCGTGCTGGCCGCGCGCGGTGAGCGCGATATCGAGCGCCGCGGCGGCCTGGACCGCGTCGTCGAAGAACAATTCGTAGAAGTCGCCCATGCGATAGAACAGCAGGCAACCGGGGTGTTCCGCCTTGATGCCGAGGTACTGTTCCATCAGCGGCGTAGTTTTGGCGGGCTCGGCCGCGGCCGCCCGCGCGGGTTCTGCGGTCATGCTGCTGTCCTCAGTATACGGGAATCAACGTTCTACGTTTGTTTCGATTTCCCGCCTTAAGTCCAGGGGAAATCGGCGAAAGACCCCACATTTCGTAATAAAATTTCACCCAAACCCCAACACAAGTCCGAATAATATGATATACACTTCGTCACCCTATTCCTGTGGGGCCTCCGCAACGAAACGTAAAAAACGTACCAAAAGCTGGCGCGAGAGAATCGCTATACCATACGCAGGAGACGACCAGTCACCATGGACAACGCAATGGACAAGAGAACCGATCTGCAGCTTGCCTCGTTGGCGCTGCACACCAAAGGCCGGCCGGGAAAGCTCGAAGTTCTGCCCACCAAGTCGCTCGCGACGCAGCGCGACCTGTCGCTCGCGTACTCGCCGGGCGTCGCCGCTCCGTGCCTCGAAATCGAGGCCAACCCCGAGACCGCCTATGATTACACCATCAAGGGCAACAGCGTCGCGGTGATTTCGAACGGCACCGCGGTTCTCGGCCTCGGCGACCTCGGCGCGCTCGCGTCGAAGCCGGTGATGGAAGGCAAGGCGGTGCTGTTCAAGCGCTTCGCCGACGTCGACGCCACCGACCTCGAAGTCGACACCAAGAACGCCGACGAGTTCATCAACTGCGTGCGCTACCTCGGCCCGACCTTCGGCGGCATCAACCTCGAAGACATCGCCGCGCCCGAGTGCTTCATCATCGAAGAGCGCCTCAAGGCGCTGATGAACATTCCGGTGTTCCACGACGACCAGCACGGCACCGCGATCGTCGCGCTCGCCGGCCTCGTCAACGCCCTCGAACTCACCAACCGCGACATCAAGACCACGCGCATGGTGGTGAGCGGCGCGGGCGCGGCGGCGATCGCCTGCGTCGAGCTGATCAAGGGCATGGGAATGCCCGACGAGAACGTCGTGATGATCGACACCAAGGGCGTGATCCACACCGGGCGCAAGGATCTCAACCCCTACAAGACCAAGCACGCGGTGACCACCGACCTGCGCACCCTCGAGGACGCGGTCAAGGGCGCCGACATCTTCTTGGGTCTCTCGAAGAAGGGCGCGCTCACCCAGGACATGGTCAAGACCATGGCCGAGCACCCGATCATCTTCGCGATGGCGAACCCGGATCCGGAGATCACCCCGGAGGAAGCCCACGCCGTGCGCGAGGACGCGATCGTCGCCACCGGCCGTTCGGACTACCCGAACCAGGTCAACAACCTGCTCGGCTTCCCCTACATCTTCCGCGGTGCGCTCGACGTCCGCGCCACCACCATCAACACCGAGATGAAGCTCGCCGCCGCGACGGCGATCGCCGCGCTCGCGCGCGACGAGGTGCCGGCCGACGTGGCCGCCGCCTACGCCGGCCGCCAGATGGCCTTCGGCCGCGAGTACATCCTCCCGGTGCCGTTCGACCAGCGCCTGATCACCAAGGTCGCGGTCGCGGTGGCCGAGGCGGCGATGGAAACCGGCGTGGCGCAGAAGCCGATCACCGACATGGACGCCTACCGCCGCACCCTCTCGGGGCGGCTGACCCGTGCGATCTCGCTCTGCACGCCTTCGGCGTAAAGAGCGCGGCATAGGGGAAACCCGGCGCGGCGGAGGCAACTCCGCCGCGCTTTATTTTACCAAACCGTCATCTTCGCGGTCGGCGCGATGTGCCAGACTGCGCCGCCGGTTCGGTGGCGTTTGACGCCGCCGGACCGCACGTCATACTGAATGCGGGCGCTCCGACGGACCGGAGCGCAAGACACAGGACAGCCGATGGCGACTCCACCCGTCGAAACTCCCGAACCGCCGCTCCCCGCCACACCCACCGGGCCGTCGGCGTTCGGCCGGGCGTTGCGCTGGTTCGCGCTCGCTCTGCTGCCTTCGGCGGTGGTGCTGGGCGCGCTCGCCGGGCTGCGCCGGATCGACGCGGTCACCGCGCTCGCCGCCTGGTGCGGCATCGCCGGCGCCACCGCGGCGATCGGCCTCGCGCCGCTGATCGACCTCGCGCGCCTGCTGCGCTACGTGCAGGAGCTTTCCCTCGGCGGCGCGCCGCAGCCGCCCGAG
>QKGW01000149.1 GCA_003250275.1 Alphaproteobacteria bacterium | reverse complement strand
CCTCCTCGCGACCGAAAACGTCACCCTCGACTTCGCCGACGACGCGATCGACGCGATCGCCGACCTCGCCGCGGAGATCAACGGCACCGTCGAAAACATCGGCGCGCGCCGCCTCCAGACCGTGCTCGAACGCCTGCTCGAGGAGATCAGCTTCACCGCCGCCGACCGCTCCGGCGAAACCATCGCGATCACCGCCGACCTGGTGCGCGAACGCGTCGGTAAACTGGCGAAATCGGCGGATCTGTCGAAGTTCATTCTGTAAAGCGCTGCGGGGGGACTCGGTCCCCCCGCGCCCCCATTTGTTTTCCGCGCAGCGGGATCAAACCGTCGCGCCGTGCCAAGGCCCTATGGCGCTTCGCGCAAAAAACCAAAACGTCCGGGAGGTGCGGAGGGACCGAGTCCCTCCGCGCTTTTTATTTTTTCCGCCCCAGCACTCGCCGCAATTCCGAGATCGTGCCGTCCGGCAGCGAGCGGATCGATTCCGCGAGTTCGTTGGCGAGTTGGGTGGCTTCGGGCGAGAGGCCGGAGGTATCGAGCGTGACGCGCGGGTGGGAAAGCTGGGCGAGGCGTTTGAGGTGTTCGACGTCGTCCCAGATCAGGCCGAAGTAGCCGCAGATTTGCTGGATCAGGCCTGGCGTCGGGCGGCCGCGGTGGCCGCGTTCGAGGGCGGAGAGGTAGGCGGCGGAGATGCCGAGGTCGGTTGCCATCGCCGAGAGAGTGACGCCGCGTTCGGCGCGGAGTTCGCGGACGCGGCGGCCGAACGGCGTCATTCCGGGCGTTCCCGTTTGAGAAAGACGTAGAGCGCGCCCTCGCCGCCGTGGCGCGGCTGGGCGTAGGAGAAACTCAGGATCAGGGGCCGGAGTTCGGCCTCGTTGAGCCAGCGCGGCACTTCGTTGCGGAGGATCGCCTCGCCTTCGGACCGGCGGCCCTTGCCGGTGACGACGAGGACGACGCGCACCCGCCGCGCCGCGCAGCCGCGGATGAAGCCGAGCAGCGTGCCGTAGGCGGCCTCGCGGGTGAGGCCGTGCAGATCGATGCGCGCCTCGATTTCCATCTCGCCTTTTTTGAAGCGCTCGGCGGTGCGCTTGTCGATCCCCGCGGTGCCGCCGTGGGTGAGTTCCGACTGGCGGCGCGGGCCGCGTTTGACCACGGGTTTGGGCGGCGGCAGGCGCGGCCCTGGCGGATCGAAGGCGGGCGCGTCGGGGGATTCGGGTTCGGGCGGGTCGGCGGCGATTTCCGGGATCGGGGCGTCGCCGATCGGCTTGGCGCCGCGGGTGACGTGCGTCCACAGGCGAGCGTCGTCCTCGGTGATCGGCGGTGGACGCCGCTTACCGGCCATCGCCGTAGACCACGATGTGGAGCGACCTCGGGCCGTGCACGCCGATTTGCAGGGTCAGTTCGATATCGCCGGTGCGCGACGGCCCGGTGATCAGGTTGACGGTGCGCGGCAGGACGTTGCGGGCGCGCAACGTCGGCCAGAAGTCCTCGAACGCGGCGACGACGTCGGCCTCGGCGAGGACGACGACGTGGGTTTCGGGGAGGAAGTTCGCGGTGGTCGGGGTTTCCGCCGCGGCGACGAGGACGAGCGAGCCGGTCTCGGCGATGCCCGCCGCGGCGCGCGAGATGCCGACCGGTTCGTCGCCGCGCGCGGCGCCGGTGTGGGCCTCGGCGAGATCGTCGCAGGCGGCGCAGAGCGGATCGTCGGCGCGCACGATCGGGCCGGACAGGGCCTTGTCGCGCCAGATCGCGCGCAGGGTTTCGGCGGCGGCTTCGGGCGAGGCGGCGCGGTGCACCGTCGCGCCCGCGCGTTCGGCGATTTCCGCGAACACGTCGGCGAGGCTGCGGCCCTTGGCGAGTTCCTCGGCGACGGCGCGCAGGCGGGTCGCCTGCGGCGGCTGGGCGATGCGGTGCGCGGCCGCGGCGGCGCGGGCTTCGGCGGTGCCCCGGCGGGTGCGCGCGATCGCGGCGAGAACGGGGTTGGTATCGGTCATCGTTGTTCTCCCCGGCCCATCGAGCTCTGCTCGCGCAGGTTGGCCATGTCGGTGTCGCCGCGCAGCGCGCTCGCGATGTCGGCGAGGCCGGTGACGACGAAGGTGCGCCAGTTGCCGCCCGGCGCGTGGCACATCTGGCCGGTGCGCTCGTTGGCGAGGACCACGCCGCCCATGCCCCAGAGGAGCTCCCAGTTGTAGAGGTTCTGCATCATCGCCTGGCGGGTGCGCTCGTGCAGGCGGTGCATCACCCAGATGCGGATGAGGAAGGCGTAGAGCACCACCGAGAGCACCAGCGCGAGTACGCCGACGATGATCCCCACCAGCACCAGCAGCGCGAGGCTGACGAGCACCATGAAGAGCAGCGGCGCGACGTTGTCCCACGGGCTGTAGGTCGGCGAGTGGCCTTGGTTGAACACCCGGAAGTCGGTGAAGATCTTGAGGCGGCCGGAGCTGACGCCGTGCTGCAGGACACGGAAGTCGAACTCCTTCTCCATGCGTTGCTTGCGGGCCTCGGCGGAGCTCGGCATCGCTCAGTCCCCGTTTTTCGCGTTGGCGCGGGCGACGAAGCCGCCGCCCTCGGGCACCGGGAGATCGCGCGCGGCGGTCCACGCGCCGGCGAGCGGCCAGCGGCGCAGCGCGCCCGCGCCGGGCAGGCGCATCATCGCGCCGCCGAGGCGCGCGGCGAGGCGCATCAGCTTCGGGCGTTCGCCGAGGAAGGTCCAGACCGCGAGGCCGAGGCGGCTGGTCTTCGACGTGTAGGCGTGGTCGTGCGCCTCGAAGCGCAGGCGGCGCAACAGGTCCGGCAGCGGGATTTCCATCGGGCAGACCTCGGCGCAGCGTCCGCACATGGTGCAGGCGAACGGCAGTTCCGCACTGCTTTCGAGCCCGCGCAGCAGCGGCGTCAGCACCGAGCCCATCGGCCCGACGTAGACCGCGCCGTAGGCGTGGCCGCCGACGTTGACGAACACCGGGCAGTGGTTGATGCACGCGCCGCAGCGGATGCAGCGCAGCATGTCCTCGAACGGCGTGCCGAGCATCGCCGAGCGGCCGTTGTCGACGAGCACGACGTGGCAGGTTTCCGGCCCGTCGACCTCGCCCTCGCGGCGGGTGCCGACCGAGAGCGTGGTGTACGACGAGGCGTGCTGCCCGGTGGCCGAGCGGCCGAGCAGGCGCAGAACCGTCGCCGCGTCGTCGAGCGAGGGCACCAGCTTCTCGATCGAGGCGACGATGACGTGGCACTTCGGCAGGGTTTGGGTGAGGTCGCCGTTGCCCTCGTTGGTGACGAGGACCATCTGGCCGGTTTCCGCGACCAGCATGTTCGCGCCGGTGATGCCGACGTCGGCGGAGAGGAAGCGGGCGCGCAGTTCGGCGCGCGCCTCGGCGAGTAGCGCGTCGTGGGTCGAGAGGTCGCGCTCGGGCGGCAGCTCGGCGTGGGCGGCGCGGAAGGTTTCCGCGACCTGCTCCTTCTTCACGTGCACCGCCGGGGCGATGATGTGGCTCGGCGGTTCGTCGCGCAGCTGGATGATGTATTCGCCGAGGTCGGTCTCGACCGGGGTGAAGCCCTGCTCGACGAGGTACGGATTGAGGCCGATCTCCTCGGTGACCATCGACTTGCCCTTGGTCACCAGCTTCGCGCCCTGCTCGCGGCAGATCGCCGCGATGGTCTCGCGCGCGTCCTTGGCGTCGGCGCAGAAGTGAACCTTCGCGCCGCGCGATTCCGCCTCGGCGGCGAAGCGCGCGAGGTAGGCGTCGAGGTTGTCGATCACCTCGCGCTTGAGCGCGGCGCCGGCGTCGCGCAACTCCTCGAACTCGGGCACCGCGGCGACCTGACGCGCGCGGCCGTTGCGGAACATCGTCTTGATGTTGAGGAGGGCGGCGCGGAGCTTGGTGTCGGCGAGCGCGCCGCGCGCGTCGCGGACGAAGTGGGAGCGGGTCGGCGCGCTCATTTCTTCGCCTCGCCGATGCCGGGGGTTTCGCAATCGCCCGCGAGCGCTTCGGCGACGTGGCGCACCGTCATCGGCGAGCCGAGGCGCTTGAGCCGCCCGGCGATGTTGAGGAGGCAGCCCATGTCGCCCGCGAGCAGCGTGCCCGCGCCGGTGGCGATCGCCGCCTTCGCCTTGGCGTCGACGAGCGCGCCCGAGACGTCGGACATCTTGACGCAGAAGGTGCCGCCGAAGCCGCAGCACTCCTCGGGTTCCTCGACGTCGCGCACCTCGGCGCCGGCGGCGGCGAGGAGCTTGCGCGGCTGCGCGTGCACGCCCATTTCGCGGCGGCTCGAGCAGCTGTCGTGGTAGGCCACCGGGCCTTCGACGCGGCCGGGCACGTCGGCGACGCCGAGCACGTCGACGAGGAACTGGGTGAGCTCGTAGGTCTTGGCGGCGAGCGCCGCGGCGCGTCCCGCCCAGGCGGGTTCGTCGGCGAAGAGGCCGGGATAGTGCGTCGCGATCATTCCGGCGCACGACCCCGACGGCACCACCACCGCCTCGTAGGGTTCGAACTCGGCGATCACCCGCTTGGCGAGGCGCTTCGCCCCCTGCTTGTCGCCGGAATTGAACTGGGGCTGGCCGCAGCAGGTCTGGCCCGGCGGGATCACCACCTCGACGTCGGCGGATTTCAGCAGCTTGAGGGTGGCGAACCCGACGGACGGGCGCATCGTCTCCACCAGACAGGTGGCGAACAGGGCGACGCGGCGCGGGGTTTCTGCGGCTTCGGTCATTTGCTTACGGGCCTTGCGGCGGGCGGCTGGCCGCCGCTCGGAATCAGAATGAAATAGCGGCCGGAGCTCTTCATTCGCCCGGCCTGGGCGAGAGCGGGTTCGCCGCTGCCCCAGAAATAGTCGCCGCGCACCGCGCCCTTGATCGCGCTGCCGATGTCCTGCGCGACCATCAGGCGGCGAAGCGGCTGGCCGTCCGCGTCGACGGTGTCGAGCCAGACCGGCGCGCCCAGCGGCACCACCGACGAATCGACCGCGAGGCTGCGGCCGGGCGTCAGCGGCACGCCCATCGCGCCGACCGGGCCTTCGCCCTCGATCGGACGGAAGAAGATATAGCGGGGGTTCTCCTGCATCAAGCGCGGCGCCAGGTTGGGGTTGGCGTGCAGCCAGGCGCGCACCTCGGGCATCGTCGTGCGGCCGGGTTCGAGGTAGCCGTGGTCGAGGAGAATCCGGCCGAGTCCCTTGAACGGGCGGCCATTGTTGCCGGCGTAGCCGATCCGGAAGGCGCGTCCGTTGGCGAGGCGCACCTGCGAGGAGCCCTGGATCTGCGCGACGTGGAGGTCGACCGCGCTGTCGACCCAGAACAGCACCGGCGCGACGTCGGCGATGCCGCCGGTCTCGATCTCGGTGCGCGCGGGGTAGGGTTCGAGCGAGCCGTCGGCGCGCAGGCGGCCGACCATCCGCGCCGCGCCTTCGCCGCGTTCGACGAGGTCGACCGGGCGGCCGTAGACCGGGTAGGCGTAGCGCGTGCTCTTCAACAGCGCGCCATTGAGTTCGGCCTCGTAATAGCCGGTGAAGAGGCCGTCGGCGGCGCCGTCGGCGAAGGTGACGCGATAGGGCGTGAAGTGCTTGGCGAGGGCGCGCCGCAGCGCGTCGCCGGTGGCGTTCGGCGGGATCGCCGCGCACGCCTTCTGCCATTCGGCGGCGGAGCGCGCGAGCTGCCCCTGGCCGACGGTGGCGGTGGGGGCCTTGCGCGCGATCGCGGCGCAGCTCCGCGCCAGCGCCGGCAGCGCCTCCTCGACGGCGTCGGCGCGCCAGCCCGGCAGCACGTCGTAGGCCACCGGAGTCGCGGCGACGCCGCTCGGCGGGGCGGGCGGCGGCGTGGGCTTTTCGGGCGGTGTTTCGGGCGCTTGTGCGCAGGCGGCGGTCAGCAGCAGAAGTGCGGCGGCTCGGCCGGGCCGGGCTCGCCGCCGATCACGGTTCGACACTGCGGGTGACCATGAGTTTCCAGTTGGGGTCGGAAGAACGCACATCGCGGGAGAACGTCCAGACGTCGGTAAGGGTGACGATGGTGTTGGGATCGCCGTCCACCACCTGGTCCTGGGCGTCGCGCACGACGTTGACCTGCTCGGTGACGAACTCGACCGAGATCACCGCGTCGCGGCCCTTCATCGCCGCGTCGGTGATCGTCGCCTTCTTGATCGAAACCACCTGGGTTTCCATCTTCTCGCCTTCGGCCTCGCGCTCGCGCACGGCGGCGGCGAAGTTGGCGTACACCTCGGCGCCGAGGTAGGGCTTGAGGTCCTCGACGCGGCCCTCGGCGAACGCGCCGACGATCATCTCGAACGCGCCCTTGGCGCCGTTGAGGAAGGTGCCCGGGTCGAAGTTGGCGTCGGCGGTCTGGATCTGCACCAGTCCGGCGGCGACCGAGCGGTCGGAGACCGTGCCGGTCTCGACGATGTCCGCGGATTCGGTTTCGCGCGCCTTCGAAAGGTCGACGACGTTATCGTCGGCGGGACGCCGCCCGGACATCTCGTCGGGCTTCTGCTCGTAGCCGTCGCGGCGGCCGAGGACGTTGCGCAGGCGATAAATCAGGAAGCCGGCGACCAAGGCCAGGAATATCAGGTCGAGAAACTGGAAATTACCGTCCATCGGCGGCTCCGGATCCTTTAATCTCTACGGCTGCGTAACGACCGGGCGGGAAAGAACGATGGACGCCGGTCCCAGAAATCGTCCATGATCGGCGGCGCGCACCGCCGAGCCCGGATCTCCTTCCGAGAAATTAAGCGTTCCAAAGGCAAAGGACAAGCATGCCGTTCCCGTTCGCCATCCTTCTGCTCGCGTTGCCGGTGCTCGAGCTTGCCGGGCTGATCGTGGTCGGGCGCGAAGTCGGGGTGCTGCCGGTGCTCGCCTGGGCGATCCTTTCGGCGATCGCGGGCGCGAATCTGCTGCGCATCACCGGCTGGGTGACCGCGCGCAAGGTCCACGACGCGATGCGCGAAGGTAAGATGCCGATGGGCGAGATGTTCGAGGGCGCGGCGCTCTCGTTCGCCTCGATCCTGCTGATCATCCCCGGCTTTCTCACCGATGCGATCGGCCTGCTGCTGCTGATCGCGCCGTTGCGCACCGCGCTCGGCGCCGCGTTTGCCGCGCGCACCGCGGCGCAGGCGCGCGCGCGGCGCGACGACGGCGTAATCGAGGCCGAGTTCACCATCGTCGAGGACGCCCCCGACCGGCCCGAAGGCCCGGTCGAACCGCTTTCGCCGCTGCCCCCGCCCGAAGACGACAAGCGCCCCTGATCGGGGTTTGCCTTCGGCGCCGAAGCGCGGTATCCGATGTCAACCCACCCTTCCGACCGGAGAGAGACAGAAATCATGAGTGAAGACGCCCAGGGCACCGAGAACCTGCCGCCGCTCCAGATCAACGGCCAGTTCATCAAGGACCTCTCGTTCGAGGCGCCGCACGTGCCGGAAATCTTCGCCGACATGGCGAGCGGCAACGGCCCGGCGATCGGCATCAGCGTCGACGTCAAGGCGACGCAGCTGCACGAGAACATGTACGAGGTCGACCTCTCCCTCAACGTCGAGGCCAAGGCCGGCGAGAAGGTCGCGTTCATCTGCGAACTCGAATTCTGCGGCGTCGTCACCCTCAACGTGCCGGAGGAACACCTCCAGCCGATGCTCTTCATCGAAGTGCCGCGCCACCTCTTCCCGTTCGCCCGCGCGGTGATCGCGTCGACCACCCGCGATGCCGGCTTCCCGCCGCTGATGATCGCGCCGATCGACTTCGTCGACATGTTCCGCCAGCGCATGGGCGCCGCCGAAGGCGAAGCCGAGGCGTAAGGCAGGGCCGGGGCGCCGCCCCGGACTCCGCGCATATGCAAAGAAAACGGGCTCCAGATCGGAGCCCGTTTTTCGTGGAAGCGATCGAAAAAGTTCCGACCTTACGCGGCGTAGCAGTAGCGGCAGCCGAATTTGCAGGTGGCGAAGGTGCCGATGTCGCGCGACTGGGCGCAGCGGCAGGTGGCGCGGTGGGGTTTGTTCTTCGCCGCGACGGCGTAACCTGCGACCCGCGAGAGGCGCTCGGCGTCGACGCAGGCGGCCTCGTGGATACCGGGGAGGATGAGGTCGGGCTGGCCGCAGAGGCTGAGGCGCAGATCGAGGCGGTGCGCGATTTCGGAGAGCGCGCCGAGCAGACGGCGCTTGGTTTCGTCGTCGGGGTCGACGATGCGGCTGCCGCCGGTGGCGGCGAGGCGGTCGAGCGCGCGGCGGGTCTTGGCGTAGAACTGGGTGAACGAGACCACCGCCTCGTCGGCGGCGCCCTTCACCGCCTCGGCGATGGTGGCGAAGCGCAGCGCCGAATCTTCCCAGTCCTCGCCCTCGCGGATCACGATCGGGTCGAAGCGCCAGACCACCCGGCCCGCGCCGTAGCGGTCGGCGACGCGGTGCATGGTCTCCACCGCGCGCCGCCAGTCGGGTACGCCGGGTTCGATCTCGGGGCCGAGGCCGGTGGCGGTGTACTGCACCACGAACGGCACGCCGTCGCCGAACACCCGGTCGAGGCAATCGAAGAACGGCGCGATCCAGCGCGTCCAGAACACCATGCCGTCGTTCTCCTCGGGGGTGAGGCCGACGCGGGTGAGCTTGCGGTTGTAGGGATTGGGGACGAGGGCGTAGCCCGCGGCCCAGCGTTCGGTGAACCACGGCGCGAAGAAGGCGGGAATGTCGGTGCGGTAGCTCGCCGAGACGATCATTCGAGCGCCGGACAGCCGCAGGCGCACACCGGCTTGCCGCATGGCGTCTGGGGTTGCGCGGCCTTGGCGACCGAGGGCGCCATGATCGCCTTGGCGACGGCGGTGCCGCTGCATTCCGGGCAGGCGACGGCGCGGGCTTCGAGTTCGGCGTCGCAGGCGGCGGCGTTGTCGAACCAGTGGTCGAACGCGTGCCCTTCGGCGCAGCGCAGGCGGTAGCGGATCATCGGGTCCTCCGGTCTTGGCAATCGCGCGGAAAGAGTGCTAATAGCTCCTGTCGCGGCCCGTAATCGGGTGTTGCGGCTCGGAATGCCTTTTCTTATATCGTCCGGTGTCAATCGGACAAGTGTCGCCGCGACATCCCATCCCTGCTCGCCACGCTCGGCGGGATCGGCGCGGCAGCCAGAGTTCAACTTATAGATAATGTCCCTGGGGGTTCGTGAGGTGCTTTGGGCCTCGAGAACCTGCCGCAACAGAAGAGGGTAGAGATGAGCAAGGTTATCGGTATCGACTTGGGCACCACCAATTCCTGCGTCGCGATCATGGACGGCAAGGACGCTCGGGTGATCGAGAACGCCGAAGGCGCGCGCACGACGCCGTCGATGGTCGCGTTCTCGGATTCGGGCGAGCGCCTCGTGGGTCAGCCGGCGAAGCGTCAGGCGGTGACCAATCCGGAAAAGACGCTGTTCGCGATCAAGCGCCTGATCGGCCGCCGCTACGACGACCCGATGGTGGGCAAGGACAAGGACCTCGTGCCCTACAAGATCGTCCCCGGCGACAACGGCGACGCGTGGGTCGAGATCGACGGCCAGAAGTACGCGCCGAGCCAGACCTCCGCGTTCATCCTGCAGAAGATGAAGGAAACCGCCGAGAGCTTCCTCGGTGAGAAGGTCACCCAGGCGGTGATCACGGTTCCGGCCTACTTCAACGACAGCCAGCGCCAGGCGACCAAGGACGCCGGCAAGATCGCCGGCCTCGACGTGCTGCGCATCATCAACGAGCCGACCGCGGCGGCGCTCGCCTACGGCCTCGACAAGAAGAACACCGGCGTGATCGCGGTCTACGACCTCGGCGGCGGCACCTTCGACGTGTCGGTGCTCGAAATCGGCGACGGCGTGTTCGAGGTGAAGTCGACCAACGGCGACACCTTCCTCGGCGGCGAGGACTTCGACGCGCGGATCATCGATTACCTCGCGGACGAGTTCAAGAAGGAGGCCGGCATCGACCTGCGCAAGGACCGTCTCGCCCTGCAGCGTCTCAAGGAAGCCGCGGAAAAGGCGAAGATCGAGCTCTCCTCGGCGATGCAGACCGACGTGAACCTGCCGTTCATCACCGCCGACCAGAACGGCCCGAAGCACCTCAACGTCAAGCTCACCCGCGCCAAGCTCGAAGCGCTGGTCGAGGACCTGGTGGCGCGCACCATCGGCCCGTGCAAGGCCGCGCTCAAGGACGCCGGGCTGAAGCCGTCGGAGATCGACGAAGTCATCCTCGTCGGCGGCATGACCCGTATGCCGAAGATCCAGGAGACGGTGAAGCAGTTCTTCGGCCGCGACCCGCACAAGGGCGTGAACCCGGACGAGGTCGTCGCCATCGGCGCCGCGATCCAGGGCGGCGTGCTCAAGGGCGAGGTCAAGGACGTGCTGCTGCTCGACGTGACCCCGCTGTCCTTGGGCATCGAGACCCTGGGCGGCGTGTTCACCCGTCTGATCGACCGCAACACCACCATCCCGACGCGCAAGAGCCAGGTGTTCTCGACCGCCGAGGACAGCCAGACCGCGGTGACCATCCGGGTGTTCCAGGGCGAGCGCGAGATGGCGGCGGACAACAAGATCCTCGGCCAGTTCGACCTCGTCGGCATTCCGCCGGCGCCGCGCGGCTTCCCGCAGATCGAGGTGACCTTCGACATCGACGCCAACGGCATCGTCAACGTCTCGGCGAAGGACAAGGCGACCAACAAGGAGCAGGCGATCCGCATCCAGGCTTCGGGCGGTCTCTCGGACAGCGAGATCGACAAGATGGTGCAGGACGCCGAGGCCAACGCCGCCGCCGACAAGGAGCGCCGTGAACTCGTCGAGGCGAAGAACCACGCCGATGCGCTCGCGCACTCGACCGATAAGAGCCTCTCCGAACACGGCGACAAGATCCCGCCGGAGGTGAAGTCGCAGATCGAAACCGACCTCGCCGCGCTCAAGGCGGTGATGGACGGCGAGGACGCCGCCGAGATCAAGGCCAAGACCGCCGCGCTCGCGCAGTCGGCGATGAAGCTCGGCGAGGCGATGTACAAGGATCAGCCCGAGGCGCAGCAGCCGGGGGCCGAATCCGCGGCGCCGCAGGACGAATCGGTGGTTGACGCCGACTTCGAGGAAGTCGACAACTCCAAGAAGTAACGGCGCAAGCCAAGTCATGGATCGGGGCGAGACCACAAGGTCCCGCCCCGCTTCGAATGGAATGGGAGACGATCGGGCGTGGGGCGCCCGACCCTTCGCAAAGAAGGGCCGGATCCGATAGAGGTGGCGGTTGAGCACGAAACGGGATTACTACGAGGTTCTGGGCGTGGCGCGGGGAGCGTCGCCGGACGAACTCAAAAAGGCCTACCGCAAGCTCGCCATGCAGTTCCATCCGGACCGCAATCCCGGCGACACGGACGCGGAGCACGCGTTCAAGGAAGTCAACGAAGCCTACGAAATCCTCAAGGACGAGCAGAAGCGCGCGGCCTACGACCGCTACGGCCACCGCGCCTTCGAGAACGGCGGCAACGGCCGCGCCGGCGGCTTCGATTTCGAATTCGCGTCGGGCTTCTCCGACATCTTCGACGAAATGTTCGGCGAGTTCATGGGCGGGCGACGCTCCGCCCAGGGTGCGATGCGCGGCGCCGATCTGCGCTACAACATGCAGATCACCCTCGAAGAGGCGTTCGCCGGGGTCAAGACCACGATCGAAGTGCCGACCGCGGTGGTCTGCGAGACCTGCCACGGCTCCGGCGGCAAGGACGGCTCCGAGCCGGTCACCTGCAACACCTGCCGCGGCACCGGCAAGATCCGTGCGCAGCAGGGCTTCTTCACCATCGAACGCGCCTGCCCGACCTGCCACGGCCAGGGCCGGGTGATCAAGGATCCCTGCCCGTCGTGCTCGGGCGCGGGCCGCGTCCAGCGCTCCAAGACGCTGCAGGTGGCGATCCCCGCGGGCGTCGAGGAGGATACCCGCATCCGCCTTTCGGGCGAGGGCGAGGCCGGAATGCGCGGTGCGCCGCCCGGCGACCTCTACATCTTCCTCAGCCTCAAGCCGCACCGCATCTTCCAGCGCGAAGGGGCGGACATCTACTGCACCGTGCCGATCCCGATGACCACCGCCGCGCTCGGCGGCAGCGTCGAGGTGCCGGCGATCGACGGCAGCCGCGTCTCCGTCGATATCCCGCGCGGCACCCAGACCGGCGCGCAGTTCCGCCAGAAGGGCAAGGGCATGAGCGTGCTCCGCAGCCCGGCGCGCGGCGACATGTTCGTCCGCTGCGTGATCGAGACGCCGGTGAATCTTTCGAAGCGCCAGCAGGAACTCCTGCGCGAATTCGCCGAAGAGGCGGGCGAGCAGGACCACAGCCCGGAATCGTCGAGCTTCTTCAAGAAGGTCAAGGAATTCTGGGAAGATCTGACCGAATGACCGCGAACCACCAGGGGGGACTGCGATGAAGATCGGAATCGTCGGCTGCGCCGGGCGCATGGGCCGGATGCTGCTCAAGGAAGTCCTCGCCACCGAAGGCTGCGAAGTTGCCGGCGGCACCGAACGCGAAGGTTCGCCGAGCATCGGCGAGGATCTCGGCGCGCTCGCCGGCGAAGCGCCGCTCGGCATCGCCGTCACCGCCGACGTCAAGGCGCTGTTCGCCGCCGCCGACGCGGTGATCGACTTCACCGCCCCCGCCGCCTCGGTCGCTCACGCCAAGCTCGCCGCCGAAACCGGCACCGCGCTGGTGATCGGCACCACCGGCCTTTCCGAGGCCGACCTCGCGGCGATCGCCGAATCCGGCAAGTCGGCGGCGATCGTGCAGTCGTTCAACATGAGCCTCGGCGTCAACCTGCTCGCCAATCTCGTGGAAAAGGCCGCCGCCGCGCTCGGCCCCGAGTTCGACGTCGAAATCTACGAGATGCACCACAAGCACAAGGTCGACGCGCCGTCGGGCACCGCGATCCTGCTCGGCGAAGCCGCCGCCAAGGGCCGCGGCGTCAACCTCGCGGAAGTCTCGCAGCGTGCCCGCGACGGCCACACCGGCGAGCGCCGCAAGGGCGACATCGGCTTCGCCGCGCTGCGCGGCGGCGACGTCGTCGGCGACCACATCGTCATGCTCGCGGGTGCGGGCGAACGCCTCGAACTCACCCACCGCGCCTCCAACCGCGGCATCTACGCCTCCGGCGCGGTCCG
>QKGW01000581.1 GCA_003250275.1 Alphaproteobacteria bacterium | reverse complement strand
TGATCGCCGACGGCGGCAGCGTTCTCAACGTCTCCTCCGGCCTTTCGCGCTTCAGCCTGCCGGGGATGTCCGCCTACGGCAGCATGAAGGGCGCGGTCGACACCCTGACCCGCTACCTCGCCCTCGAACTCGGGCCGCGCCGCATCCGCGTCAATGCGATCGCCCCGGGCGCGATCGCCACCGACTTCGGCGGCGGCCTGGTGCGCGACAACGCGGCGGTCAACGCGCAGATCGCGGGCGAGACCGCGCTCGGGCGCGTCGGCCTGCCCGAGGACATCGGCGGCGCGATGGCGATGCTGCTCGCCCCCGAGAGCGGCTGGATCAACGGCCAGCGCGTCGAGGTCTCGGGCGGCATCCATCTCTGACATCGCTCTATAACCATTCCAGTCTTGCGGGTTTTCCCCCTGGGGCGCATGGTGTCCGCATCGATGTGCCACAGGGGGAAATGATGACCGCAACCGAAGAGAACCTCGCCGAGGCGTTCGCCGGAGAAAGCCAGGCGAACCGCCGCTACCTCGCCTACGCCGACGCGGCGGAAAAGGAAGGCCTTCCCGGGGTGGCGCGGCTGTTCCGCGCCGTCGCCGCCGCCGAGGCGATCCATGCCCAGTCGCACCTGCGCGCGATGGGCGGTATCGGCGCAACCCTCGCCAACCTCGCGGAAGCGCGCGGCGGCGAAGCGCACGAGTTCACCGAGATGTATCCGGCGATGGTCGCCGCCGCCGAGGCCGAGGGCCACAAGGCGGGCGCGCGCGGAATGCGCCACGCGATGGAAGTCGAAAAGGTCCACTTCGAGCTGTTCGGCGAGGCCGCAGCGGCGGTGGAAGCGGGTGGCGATATCGCCGCCGAACCCCACATCTGTCCGGTGTGCGGCCATACCGTGCTCGGCGACGCGCCCGACCGCTGCCCGGTGTGCGGCTGCCCGGCGGAGCGCTACCTCGCCGTCGCCTGACACCTGAACAAGGAGACGCCATGCCGGTTCCCCCGTGCCGGTTCCCCCGTTGCGGATCGCCGTCGCCGGGCTCGGCGCGATCGGCATGGCCGTCGCCCGCGCCCTCGCGGAGGGGGTGCCGGGATGCGTGCTCGCCGCCGCGTCCGCCCGCGATCTCGACGCGGCGCGGGCGCGCCTCGGGTTCGCGCCAGAGGTGCCGCTGGTGCCGCTCGCGGACCTCGCCGGTCACGCCGACCTCGTGGTCGAATGCGCGCCGGGCGCGTTGCTCGCCGATGTCGTTACGCCGTTTCTCGCCGCCGGGCGCACCGCCGTGGTGCTCTCCTGCGGCGCGCTGCTCGCACACCCGGAGCTGATCGACCTCGCGCGCGAGCGCGGCGGGCGTATCCTCGTGCCCTCGGGCGCGCTGCCGGGGCTGGACGCGGTGCGCGCGGCGGCGGAGGGCACGATCCACTCGGTCACCCTCGCGACGCGCAAACCGGTCGCCGGGCTCCAGGGCGCGCCCTATCTCGCCGAGCGCGGCATCGACCTCGCCGGCCTTGCCGAACCGCTGCGGGTGTTCGCCGGATCGGCGCGCGAGGCGGCGCTCGCCTTCCCCGCCAACGTCAACGTCGCCGCCGCCCTCGCGCTCGCGGGCATCGGGCCGGAGCGCACCCGCGTCGAGGTCTGGGCCGACCCGGCGGCGGCGCGCAACCGCCACACCGTCGCGGTCGCGAGCGACAGCGCGAATTTCACCCTCGACATCGAGAACCTGCCCTCGGAGAACCCGAGGACCAGCCGCATCACCGCGCTTTCCGCGATCGCGCTGCTGCGCGGCCTCGCCGCGCCGCTCCGGGTGGGAAGCTAGGGAAGATCATGGTTTTGTGTGAAGAACGTCTTGTTCCAACCGGCGGCGCGTGTGCGATACTGCCGGGGCGCCGGAGTTCCGGCCCGCGGAACTCCGCCTCTCATCTTCTTGCGGTGCCAGCGTGTTCGACATCCTGCTGAACGTCATTGCGCCCGTCCTTCTGATCGGATCGATCGGGTT
Source organism: Alphaproteobacteria bacterium (assembly GCA_003250275.1). Classification (GTDB taxonomy): domain Bacteria; phylum Pseudomonadota; class Alphaproteobacteria; order Rhodospirillales; family Rhodospirillaceae; genus Oleispirillum. The sequence goes on along the minus strand of QKGW01000581.1, from coordinate 2,519 downwards.
CTTCTGGGCGCGCCGGGGCTACCCCTTCGACACCAACCAGATCGGCGTCCTCGTCACCAACATCGGCGCGCCGTGCCTGGTGCTCGATACCCTCGCGTCGATGAGCGTTTCGCCCGAAACCTTCGGCAAGATGTTCCTCGCCTCGGCGATCTGCCACAGCACCTTCTTCGTCGCCGGGTGGGCGATCCTCAAGGCGAGCCGCCAGTCGATTTCCGCCTATCTGCCCGGCCTGGTGTTCGCCAATACCGGCAACCTCGGGCTGCCGCTGTGCCTGTTCGCGTTCGGGCAGACCGGCCTCGCGCACGCGATCTCGTATTTCGTGCTCAGCACGATTCTGCTGTTCACCGTCTCGCCGCAGTTCGCCTCGGGCAAGGCGTCGTTCTCCGCGCTGCCGCGCACGCCGGTGATCTGGGCGCTGATCGTCGCGCTCGGGCTGATGTTCACCGGCGCCAGCCTGCCCGAGTGGATCGGCCGCCCGGTGCATCTCCTCGGCGGGATGATGGTGCCGCTGATGCTGCTGTCGCTCGGGGTTTCGCTCGCGCGGATCAAGCTCCACTCGCTCAAGGTCGGCGCGGTGCTCTCGGTGCTGCGCCTCGGCCTCGGCGTCGCGACCGGCTTCGCGGTCGCGGCTCTGCTCGGGCTCGAAGGCGTCGCGCGCGGCGTGGTGGTGGTCGAGGCGGCGATGCCGGTGGCGGTGTTCAACTACCTCTTCGCGGTGCGCTACCAGAACCACCCCGACGAGGTTGCGAGCATGGTGGTCCTCTCGACCACCTTTTCGTTCCTCACCCTGCCGCTGCTGCTGACCGTGCTGATGCCTTGATCGGCACTGGTGCCGCTGGGGGACTCGAACCCCCACGCCCTTGCGGGCAACGGATTTTAAGTCCGTTACGCTGCGGCAAGAAAGCCAGGAACTATCTGGAAAATCACAAAATTATCCGGGGGCGGGCACTGCGGGCAAAACCGTCGGTGCAGTTTAGCGTGCCATTTTACACCAGCGTTACCCCATGATGAGCGCGGTAGTCTCAATAGACAATCTCGGGCATCTGCATGCGTACGTCTCTGTGTTAGCCGCTAATTTGGATTATCCCCATTCACGGCTTGTTTTCACGGTCGCTCTTCAGATCGGAGAGATTGAAGTCGATATACCGGTTTGAGTTTCTGCCGACCTGAAATAACAGGGTTAGCGTGGTCGCGACGGTCAGTGCCGATAAAGCAAAAAGGCCGTATTCGTCGGAAATCTGCCTTAGTTCCGGGAGGGGGAAAGACGTAATTGTTATGCCAACCCAGAGTAGCGCAATAAAAAGACTAATTACTTGGTTTATGCGGGATACCGAATAATTGTATCCGGAGAATGGATTAAGGAAACGATATCTTTTCCGCGACGTAGTCGTCCGATATAAGGGGCCAATAATATCGTCTTCGAGCGCATCGACATGCCGCTCCCAATTCTCCTGCCAATACTTACTCCCACGGTTGGCGAGATACCAGCCAACCGAGAGGACGGTTCCAATGCAGCCGATCAAGAAAATAAGATTTGGGTGGCGGGGGATGGACGACGCTAGCGTGACGTAACCCGCGAACGCGGCCCCGATGAGCGTCCAAAAGTATGCGGTTCGCTTCCAGTATAGTTCAATCTCGAATTTCCTGATGTCGAGCGCATGGGTGAGGGCCTCCTTGCGCTTGCCATCTGTATCAAAAAGTTCGCGGTATGCTTCCGGCGACCGAACGGGATTCTCCATATGTGCCCCCAAAAGGGATAAAGTGGTGCGGACGGCGGGAATCGAACCCGCACAGGCATAAGCCCGAGAGATTTTCGTACCCCTACGGCTTTCGCCGCCGCCAGATGGCGTTTGTGGTCTGGACTATCCCTTCACCATAGCCGTCTGGCCGTAGGTGCCGCCCGTCTAGTCTCTACACCTTCCCGCGTGGCGGGCTTGGCTCGGGATTGCCATCAGCACGACCTGTTAAGGTTTCCCCGAATTTGGGCGGTTCTACTCCCGGCGTTTCCACCGGGGCACTCAAATCCACTCAAGTCTCTTGTGTCTACCAGTTCCACCACGTCCGCAGATTACGCCGTAAATTTACACCAACTTACACCACGGTTGGTTTTTGGGCAGGAACCGCTCCACCGCGGCAGAGCAAGTTCCTTTGTTGTCAATGGTACGGCATTTTGCGCCTCAGCAATATGCCGTACCTACCATTCCGAGGGCGGCATTAAGAATAGATATTTTCCAATGCGTTACGCCACAGGAGAAGGCAATAGATTTTAAGTCCGGTATGTCTACCAATTCCATCAAGCGGGCGGCAGCGCGACGGTATCGCGTCCGCCGCCCGTCTGACAAGTCTTTGCGACGGCTTTGAAAGCTGCGGCCGGGGTTACGGCGCGCAGCGCGCCGTCAGGGTCTTGCTGCCGTCGGCGTCGGTCGAGATCGACGACACCGCGCGCAGGCTGCCGTGTTCGCGGCAGTAGAGCTCGGCGTTGCGCTGCGCCAGCAGCAGTTCCTGATCGGTGGTGTAGG
>QKGW01000142.1 GCA_003250275.1 Alphaproteobacteria bacterium | reverse complement strand
GAGGTGCGCTCGGTGGTCGAGAGCGCGGTGAGCACGGTCGCACGGATCGAGGCGCGCGCCCGAGCGGGCGAGATCGGCGAGGACGAGGCCAAGCGCCTCGCCCGCGACTACCTGCGCAACGTCCGCTTCGGCGACGGCGAATACCTCTTCGTCTACGACGACGCGGGCGTCAACGTCGCCCACGGCGCCCGCCCCGAACTCGAAGGCAAGGACCTCTCGAACCTCAAGGACGCCAACGGCAACTTCATGATCCGCGACCTGATCGCCGCGGCGAAGGCGGGCGGCGGCGCGGTGCGCTACGGCTGGAAGCAGACCGCCGACGCGCCGATCAAGGACAAGGTGGCGTGGTCGGCGCAGTTCGCGCCGTGGGGCTGGGCGATCGGCACCGGCGAATACATCGACGACATCCAGGGCGATCTCGTCGACCACATCCGCATCGAGGCGGTGGCGCTGATCGCGATCCTGCTCGTCGCGGGCGCGCTCACCGTCGTGGTGGCGCGGTCGATCGTCCGCCCGCTCCGCGTCACCATGGACGAGATGTCGCGAGTCGCGGAAGGCGACCTCGCCGTCGAGGTGCACGGCACCGAGCGCGGCGACGAGCTGGGCGAGATCGCCCGCGCGCTCGCCACCTTCCGCAACACCGCGCGCGACCGCACCGCCGCGCTCGCCCGCGAACGCGAAGAGGACGCCCGCCGCCTCGCGCGCGGCGAACGGGTGGCGGCGCTCTGCGGCGAGTTCGAAAGCGCCATCGCCGAGGTTTCGCGCTCGCTCGGGGACTCGGTGGTGCACATGGACGACGCCGCCCGCGCCCTCGCCCGCGCCACCGAAACCACCGAGGCGCGGATCGTCGACGCCGCCGCCGCCGCGGAACAGGCCGCCACGAACGTCCACTCGGTCGCCGCCGCCACCGAGCAACTCTTCGCCTCGGTCGAGGAGATCAACCGCCAGACCCACGCCTCCGGCGAGATCGCGCACGAGGCGCGCGCGCAGGCCGCCCGCGCGGAAGCGACGATGACCGAACTCGGGGGCGCGGCGGAAAGCATCGGCGCGGTGCTCGACCTGATCGCCGACATCGCCGACCAGACCAACCTGCTCGCCCTCAACGCCACGATCGAGGCGGCGCGCGCGGGCGAGGCGGGCAAGGGCTTCGCGGTGGTCGCCGGAGAGGTCAAGAACCTCGCCAACCAGACCGCGCGCGCGACCGAGGACATCGGCAAGAAGATCGGCGCGATCCAGACCCAATCGGCGGGCGCGGCGCACACCATCGCCGAGGTCGCCGGGATCATCGGACGACTCGATGCCGCCACCACCGGCATCGGCGGCGCGGTCGACCAGCAGCGCGCCGCCACCGCCGAAATCGCCGAGAACATCCACACCGCCGCGCGAGTCACCGACGCGATGAACGGCGACGTCGGCGAAGTCCGGGTGCAGTCGGGCGAGGTCGCCGGCGCGAGCCGCGCGATCAAGGATGCGGCCGGTCGCGTCGGCGGCGACGCCGACGCGCTGAACGCCGTGGTTGAACGCTTTTTGAGCGATATTCGCGCCGCGTAATTTTTGGAAAGTCCTGAACCTCAAGATATGCGCCGGTTTCCGTATACCCTCGGAAATCGGCGCATAATTTCATGCGCTTGACGCATAGCGTAGAGGTCGAATTTCCGAAACATCGGAACCGTTATTCGATAAAAATCTGATTGAATATTTCTACACAACGGGCGATGGTTTTGTGCAGAGGAATAAGAAATCGGGGGGTTCCGACGCGCCATCAGCGCATCCTCTGGGGGGAGGGGGAGCCATCCTGATCGAGGCAAACACGTCCGCGACCCACATCGCGGAGTATCGGGAGATGTCTGATGGCTCTCTTTTTCACGTGCGTACTGCTTCTGATCGCGGGGTACTACGTCTACGGCAGCTTCATCGACCGCATCTTCGGTCCTGATGCCGGCCGTGCCGTGCCCTCCACCACGATGCGCGACGGCGTCGACTACGTGCCGATGCCGACCTACAAAATCTGGTTGATTCAATTGCTCAACATCGCCGGCCTCGGCCCGATCTTCGGTCCGATCCTCGGTGCCCTCTACGGGCCGTCGGCGCTCCTGTGGATCGTCATCGGCTGCATTTTCGCCGGTGCGGTGCACGACTACTTCGCCGGTATGCTGTCGGTCCGCAACAACGGCGACAGCGTCCCGAACATCGTCGGGCGCGAGCTCGGCCCGGTGTTCCGCCAGTTCATGAACTACTTCTCGGTGATCCTGCTGTTGCTCGTCGGCATCGTTTTCGTCCTCGGGCCCGGCAAGCTGCTTTCCCAGCTCACCGGCTGGCCGGTCAACTACTGGGTCGCGGCGATCTTCGCCTACTACTTCCTCGCCACCATCCTGCCCATCGACAAGATCATCGGCCGCTTCTATCCGCTCTTCGGCGCGCTGCTGCTGTTCATGTCGGTCGGCCTGACCGTGACGATGATCCTCTCGCCGGAGCACGAGCTGCTGCCGCGCGGGTTGCACCTCAACAACGTCCACCCGAAAGACCTGCCGATCTGGCCGCTGATGTTCATCACCATCGCCTGCGGCGCGATTTCGGGCTTCCACGCGACCCAGTCGCCGCTGATGGCGCGCTGCGTCACCAGCGAAAAGAACGGCCGCTTCGTGTTCTACGGAGCGATGATCGGCGAAGGCGTGATCGCGCTGATCTGGGCCACCCTCGGCCTGTCGTTCTATGAAAGCTCCTCCGCCCTCGGCGCCGCGATCGCCGCGGGTTCGCCCTCGGGCGTGGTCAACGAAGTGGCTCGCGGCCTCCTCGGCGGCGGCATCGGTTCGGTGCTCGCGGTCCTGGGCGTGGTGATCCTGCCGATTACCTCGGGCGACACTGCCTTCCGCGCCGCCCGTCTGATCATCGCCGAATACATCAAGATGCCGCAGGCCGCCGCGATGAAGCGCCTGATGATCGCCATCCCGCTGTTCGCGATCGGCTTCGTCATCTCGCTCGGCGACTTCAACGTGATCTGGCGTTACTTCGGCTGGGCCAACCAGACCCTCGCCATGGTGATGCTGTGGGCCGCCGCCGCGTATCTGATCAAGCGCGGCAAGCTCCACTGGGTCTGCACCATCCCCGCGACCTTCATGACCGCGGTGACGTTCGCCTACATCTCCGCCGAGAAGATCGGCTTCGGCCTGCCCTACACCTGGGCCAACGCCATCGGTATCGGCGCCGCGGCGCTCGCGCTCGGAGCCTTCTTCGTCGCGTTCGGCAAGAAGGTCGGCAGCGTGCCTGCCGAATAACCCATCCTCCGGCAACGCCGGACGCGCCGCCGCGGTTCGCCGCGGCGGCGTTTTTCATGCCTCACGAAACCCGAATTCCTTCCGCGGCGGCGCGGTTACGGCGCGAGCGCCCGGCCGAGCCCCGCCGCGCACAGCGCCACCTCCACCCCCGCCGCGATGTCGAGCAGGCGGCGGTCGCTCCCGGTCGCGCCGACCACCGACACCCCGACCGGCAAGTCGCCCGGCGTCTGGCACGG
>QKGW01000288.1 GCA_003250275.1 Alphaproteobacteria bacterium | reverse complement strand
CGGGCGTTGCTCGATCTCGCGCCGAAGACGGCGCGGCGCATCGGCAGCGACGGCGAGGACGCCGAGGTGCCGCTGGAGGCGGTGCGCGCGGGCGATCGCCTGCGGGTGCGGCCCGGCGAGAGCGTGCCGGTGGACGGCGTCGTCGCCGAGGGGCGCAGCAGCGTCGACGAATCGATGGTCACGGGCGAGCCGATCCCGGTGACCAAGGCGGCGGGAGACGCCGTCATCGGCGGCACCATCAACGGCACCGGCGGCTTGATCGTCGAGGCGCGGAAGGTGGGGGCTGACACCGTGCTCGCGCGCATCGTCCAGATGGTCGCCGATGCGCAGCGCTCCCGCGCGCCGATCCAGCGGCTCGCCGACGCGGTCGCCGGCTGGTTCGTGCCGCTGGTCATCCTCGTGGCGGCGCTCGCGTTCGTGGTCTGGAGCGTCTTCGGTCCGTCGCCCGCGTTCTCCTATGCGCTGATCGCGGCGGTTTCCGTGCTGATCATCGCCTGCCCGTGCGCGCTCGGCCTGGCGACGCCGATGTCGATCATGGTCGGCGTCGGCAAGGGCGCGGGCGAGGGGGTGCTGATCAAGAACGCCGAGGCGCTGGAGCGCTTCGAGAAGGTCGACACCCTGGTGGTCGACAAGACCGGCACGCTGACCGAGGGAAAGCCGCGCCTCATCGAGGTGCGCGCGACCGGCGGCGACGAGAACGAGGTTCTGCGGCTTGCGGCCGGGCTCGAACGCGCGAGCGAGCATCCGCTCGCCGCCGCCATCGTCGCCGCCGCCAAGGACCGCGGCCTGAGCCTCCCCGAGGCCGCCGATTTCGAGAGCGTCACCGGGCAAGGCGTGCGCGGAAGCGTCGAAGGGCGCGCGGTGGCGCTCGGAAACGGCAAGCTGATGGCGGCGCTGTCGGTCGAGACCGGCGTCGTCGACGCCGACGTCGGGCGTCTGCGCGGCGAGGGGGCGACGGTGATGTACGTCGCCGTCGAGGGGGCGTTGGCGGGCCTCGTCGCGGTGGCCGATCCGGTGAAGGCTTCGACCCCCGGCGCGCTCGCGCGGCTGCGCGAGGACGGCGTGCGCATCGTCATGCTGACCGGCGACAGCCGGGCAACCGCGCGGGCGGTGGCGGAAAAGCTCGGCATCGCCGAGGTGGAGGCGGAGGTCTCGCCGGAGGACAAGAACGCGGTGATCAAGCGCCTGCGCGGCGAGGGCCGCGTCGTCGCGATGGCCGGCGACGGCATCAACGACGCGCCGGCGCTGGCGGAGGCGGACGTCGGCATCGCCATGGGCACCGGTACCGACGTCGCGATCCAGTCGGCGTCGGTGACCCTGGTGAAGGGCGATCTCGCCGGGGTCGCGCGCGCCCGCCTGCTTTCGCGGGCGACGATGCGCAACATCCGTCAGAACCTGTTCTTCGCCTTCGTCTACAACGCGTTGGGCGTGCCGGTGGCGGCAGGCGCGCTCTACCCGGCGTTCGGCTGGACCCTCAGCCCGGTGATCGCCGCGGCGGCGATGAGCCTGAGCTCGGTTTCGGTGATCTCCAACGCGCTGCGGCTGCGGTGGACGAAGCTCTAGAGGGCTCTACGGCTCGCCGCCGATGCACGAGAGGAGGTCCGGCCCGAGCTGGGCCATGCGGCGTTGGAGGGTGCTGGCGCGGTTAGCGATGTAGCTGGTGGGTTTTGCCGGGTTCCAGGCGAGCGGGTTGGGCAGCACCGCGGCGAGCAGGGCGGCCTCGCGGCGCGAGAGCCGGGCGGCGGGCTTCTTGAAGTAGTGGCGCGCGGCGGCCTCCGCGCCGTAGAGGCCGGGGCCCCATTCGGCGACGTTGAGGTAGACCTCGGCGATGCGGGATTTCGGCCAGAGGAGTTCCATCCACGCGGTGACGTAGGCTTCCGCGCCCTTGCGGACGATGTCGCGCCCCGGCCAGAGAAAGACGTTCTTGGCGGTCTGCATCGAGATCGTCGAGGCGCCGCGCGTGCGTTTGCCCTCGCTCCAGTCGTCGACGGCGTCCTGGAGGGACTCGAGATCGAAGCCCGCATGGGTGCAGAAGAGGTTGTCCTCGGCGGCGATCACCGCGGCGCGCAGGTGCGGCGAGATGCGCGAGAGGGGCATCCACGATTTGGCGATCCCTTCGCCCTGGAACACGCGGATCAACATCAGCGGCGTGACCGGCGGCGGGATCACGCGCAGCGCGGCGAGGCCGATCGGCGGCCCGAGCAGGGCGACGATCGCGGTGGCGGAGAGGATCTTGCGCAGGCGTGGCGACATCGGTCAGACGCCGTTGCGGACGCCGGCGACGTCGCGCAGCAGGGTTTCGAGCAGCGGCGGGATCGCGTGGTTGGCGAGGACGCGTTCGAGGGTGCCGCAGGCGGGGGCGCAGAAGCGGTTCTCGGTGCGCAACTTCCATTGGAAGGTGCCCGCGCCCGCGATCATCCGGTCGATGTCGGCGCGTTGCCGGTCGGCGGTGTAGTCGGTGCCCGCAAAGAGCGGCGCGGCGGTTTCGAGGATGCGGGTCTTGAGGCAGTCGGAGACGGCGGCGAGGCCGACGATCATCTCGGCGGTGACGCCGCCGTCGATCCCGGCGCGGTGCGGCGCCCAGCAGGCGGCGATCAGCGCGTCGGCATCGACCTTCGCCGGAGCGTCGTCCGCTTGCGCGGCGGCGGGCGCGGCGAGGAGGGCGAGGGCGGCGAAGAAAACGGACGTGCGCATGGCCGGGCTCCGGGTTCCGGGGACCGGCCATGATTTCATGAAGCGCCGGGTCGGGGCAACCCGGCGGAAGATCAGATTTCGCGGCCGATGGCGGCGTCGAGCGAGTAGCGGCCGCCGCCCTTGACGACGAACGTGCCCGCGAGGATCGCCCACATCAGCGGATATTCGTAGCCGCCCGAGGTCCAGAAGAACCCGGCGCCGAGGTGGACCTGGAAGGTCGCGACGATCAGCATCCCGAAGGCGAGCGCGGCGGCGAGGCGGGTGAACAGGCCGAGCGCGAGGGCGAGGCCGCCGGCGAATTCGATCAACCCGGCGACGAGGGCGAGGCTCGCGGGCAGGCCGAGCTGGCTGGCGAAGAACTGGCCGGTGGCTTCGACGCCGTAGCCGCCGAACCAGCCGAACAGCTTCTGCGCGCCGTGCGGCACGAGGAACAGGCCGGCGGCGATGCGCAGCGCGGGGTCGGTGAACGGGGCGAGGGCGCGGTAGACCGGCGTGAGGGCGGGGATCACCGGCGCGGCGGTGAAGGAACGGGATTCGGACATTGAGGCTCTCCTCTGTCGGGGTGGCTTTCTGATGCGCAGAGGATGGGGCGGGATAAGCGCAACAACAATTCGCGAAACTGGCACAGGATTGTTGTTGAAAATGCGACGAATCGCCGCGCAAACGCCGGAAAACCTGCGGGACTTGCCCCGCCGGATGCCTGGGCGTATCACCGAGGCATAGGAAAACACGGGAGAAAACCGATGAGCACCGATCCGGTCCTGGTGGAAATCGTCGACGGCGTGGCGACGCTCACCCTCAACCGTCCGCAGGCGTTCAACGCCATGGAC
>QKGW01000530.1 GCA_003250275.1 Alphaproteobacteria bacterium | reverse complement strand
GCGGCGTTCGCGCTGGTTCCGGCGTGGCGCGCGTTCCGCGACCCGCCGGTGGCGGCGCTCAGGGGGTGATCGGTCAGGCGTTGCCCGAGGTGGAGGAGAGCTTGGCGGGGTCGATGCCGAGCTTGGCGATCGCCTTCTGCCACTTCTTGGCGTTGTCCTCGCCGAACAGCAGGGCGTCGTCGGCGGGGACGATCAGCCACGCGTTGTCGCGCAGTTCGCCGTCGAGCTGCCCGGCGTCCCATCCCGAGTAGCCGAGCGCCATCAGGCACTGACGCGGGCCGCGGCCTTCCGCCACCGCGCGGAGGATGTCGAGGGTCGCGGTGAGGGCGCGGCGGCTGTCCACCAACATGCTCGAATCCGCCATGAAGTCCGCCGAGTGCAGCACGAAGCCGCGCCCCGGCTCGACCGGGCCGCCGAAGTGGACGGGGCGCTCGGTGCACGCGGGCGTGACCGGAATGTTGAGCTGCTCCATCAGCTTGGAGAGCGGCATGTCGGCAAGCTCGCGGTTGAGCACGATGCCCATCGCGCCTTCCACCGAGTGCGCGCAGAGGTACACCACGGTGTGCTCGAAGCGCGGATCCTGCATTCCGGGCATCGCCACGAGGCACTGGCCGGTGAGGGTGTTGGGTTCGGAGCTGCGCGGCGCGGCCATGGGTTTCCTCTCGAAAGCGCGGATACCCACCATACTTGAGGCGGGCGGGGGCGGGCAAGGATCAGGCTTTGGCGGGGCGGGGAATCGCGGCGCGCGCGAGCGCGTCGCAGCGCTCGTTCTCGGGGTGGCCGTCGTGGCCCTTCACCCAGGTCCAGGTGACCGCGTGCGGCTGGAGCGCGGCGTCGAGGCGCTGCCAGAGGTCGACGTTCTTCACCGGCTGCTTGGCCGCGGTTTTCCAGCCGCGCGCCTTCCAGCCGCGCATCCACTGGGTGACGCCCTTCATCACGTATTCGCTGTCGGTGCAGAGGCTCACCGCGCACGGGCGCGACAGCGCCTCGAGCCCGGCAATCGCCGCCATCAGCTCCATGCGGTTGTTGGTGGTCTGCGCCTCGCCGCCGGAGAGTTCCTTCTCCACGCCCTTGCAGCGCAGGATCGCGCCCCAGCCGCCCGGGCCGGGATTGCCCGAGCACGCACCGTCGGTATAAAGCTCGACCTCGGTCATGCCACCAGCCCGTACGCGCCGGGGCCGGGGAGGCCGCGGTGGAAGCGGGCGATGCGCAGGTATTCGAGCGGGTCCTTCGGCCGCACCAGCGCGCCCGCCGGGGTGTTGAGCCAGTCGTAGAGGCGGGTGAGGAGGAAGCGCACCGCCGCGCCGCGCGCGAGCAGCGGCAGCGCCGCGACCTCGGCGGGCGAGAGCGGGCGGATCGCGTCGTAGGCGGCGAGCAGGCGGCGCGCCTTGGTGACGTTGAAGGCGTAGTCGGGCTCGAAGCACCACGCGTTCATCGCGATCACCAGGTCGTAGGCGTAGAGATCGGCGCAGGCGAAGTAGAAGTCGATCACGCCCGAAACCGCCTCTCCGCGGAAGAACACGTTGTCGGGGAAGAGGTCGGCGTGGATCACGCCCTTCGGCAGGCCGGTCGGCCAGTTGCGTTCGAGGTCGGCGAGGTCGGCCTCGATCTCGGCGGCGAGGCCGGGCTGGACCTCGTCGGCGCGGTCGCGCGCGAGCGCGAACAGCGGCCGCCACGCTTCGACCGAGAGCGCGTTCGGGCGGGTCGCCGGATACTCGGCCCCGGCGCGGTGGAGCTGCGCGAGCGCCGCGCCCACCCCGGCGCAATGGTTGGCGGAGATGCGGCGCGGCGACAGCCCCTTGAGGAAGCTGAACAGCGCTGCCGGACGCCCCGCGAGGGTGCGCAACGCCTCGCCGTCGCGGCCCGGGATCGGCAGCGGGCAGGTCACGCCGTTGCCCGCGAGGTGGCGCATCAGGCCGAGGAACCACGGCAGGTCCGCCGGGTTCACCCGCTTCTCGTAGAGGGTGAGGATGTAGCTTTCGCCGTCGTCGGTCTGGACGAGGAAATTCGAGTTTTCGACGCCTTCCGCGATGCCCTTGAACGACACCACGTCGGCGATGTCGTACTGGGCGGCGAATCCCTCGAGATCCTCGTCGGTGACGTCGGTATAAACGGCCATTGGAAACCTCTCCCTTGCGACGCAAGGGTATACGGCAAGCGCGGACGGGATGCCAGAGGGATCAGCCCGCGGCGGCGGGCTTGCGCACTTCCGGCGGGAGCTTGAAGGTGACGTCCTCGACGACGTGGCGCGCGGTCTCGACCGCGAGGGTGCGGCGTTCGGCGAGCGCCGCGAGCACGCCCTCGACGAGCACCTCGGGGGCGGAGGCGCCGGCGGTGATGCCGAGGCGGGAGACCCCTTCGAGGCTCGCCCAGTCGATCTCCTCCGCACCCTGGAGCAGGCGCGCGTCCGCGCATCCGGCGCTCGCCGCGACCTCGACGAGGCGGCGCGAGTTCGACGAGTTCGGCGCGCCGATCACCCACACCGCGTCGCACTCGGCGGCGATCGCGCGCACCGCCGCCTGGCGGTTGGTGGTGGCGAAGCAGATGTCCTCGCGCTTCGGCCCGGCGAGCGCGGGGAAGCGGCGCTTGAGGATCGCGACGATGTCGCGGGTTTCGTCGACCGAGAGCGTCGTCTGCGTCACGTAGGCGAGCTTGTCCGGAGTTTCGGGCATCACCGTCTCGGCGTCGGCGCGGGTCTCGACGAGGAGGATGCGGCCATCGGGCACCTGGCCCATGGTGCCGATCACCTCGGGGTGCCCGGCGTGGCCGATGAGGATGATCTGGTCGCCCGCGCCGGCGTGGCGCGCGGCTTCGAGGTGGACCTTGGCGACCAGCGGGCAGGTCGCGTCGACGTGCAGGAGGCCGCGCCGCTTCGCCTCGGCGGGGACCGACTTCGGCACGCCATGGGCGGAGAACACCACGGTCGCGCCGTCGGGCACCGCGTCGAGCTCGTCGACGAACACCGCGCCCTTCTTCTCCAGGCTCTCGACGACGAAGCGGTTGTGGACGATCTCGTGGCGCACGTAGACCGGCGCGCCGCGGCTTTCGAGCAGGCGCTCGACGATCTGCACGGCGCGGTCGACCCCGGCGCAGAAACCGCGCGGCGCGGCGAGGATCACGGAGAGGGGCGGCAGCGACATCGGACCTCCGGGAATGCGGAACTCCCGAGGATGTAGCAAACCCCGGCGCGAATCGAAAGGGCGACGGGCGGAATTCGGTCGAAGTCGGTTGCCGCGCCGGACGCCATCGGCTATCACCAACTCAGGTTTCCTGCCATCAAGGGGTGTTCCTCATGGGCCGTCGTTTCGAACTCGGGTTGGCTGCGCGAGCCGCGCGCGGCGCCGTGGCGCTCACCATGCTGGGCGCGCTCGCCGGGTGCGGCGCGTTCGAGAAGAAGGCTCCGCCGCCGCCGTGCCCGCAAGTGCTGATCGACCGCGACACCGCGCAGGCGACGCGCTTCCAGGGCTCCGGCACCGACATCACCGACACCCTGATCGAAACCGAGGTGGTGGGCTACACCGGCTCGTGCGAGGTCCACGTCGACGAGCACTCGGTCGACATGTCGCTCAACGTGGTGTTCAAGGTGACCGCCGGCCCGGCGACGCCGCTGCAGCCCGACGGCACCCGCAAGCAGAGCTTCCAGTATTTCGTCGCGCTGCCCGACTTCTTCCCGCATCCGGCGGGCAAGCAGGTGTTCACCGCCGAAGTCACCTTCCCGCCGAACGTCAACGAGGTGCGCTACCGCGACGGCGAGGTCACCCTCAAGATTCCGCTGACCAAGTCGGTGTCCTCGGGCGACATCCGAGTCTACCTCGGGATGCAGCTCGACCGCACGCAGCTCGAATACAACCGCCGGCATCAATCGGGTTCCTGAGCGTTCCATCGCTGCGCTTGACTCACCACCTCTCCGCGATACCTAATACGAGCAGGAGTTGTCCGGGCGCTCGCCTGCAACTCTGGTCTCCTCGCCGGGGAAAGCTCGCATGGGTGGTGTATTCGATCCGGTGGCCGGCATCCGGGGGCGTCGGATCGCGACGCTCAGCTACGTCGTTGCGCTCGGGCTGATCGCCTCGCTTTCGATCGGAACGCACGTCCTGATCGATTCGATCGTGCGCGAGCAGGAAGCCACCGCCAAGATCGTCAACATCGCCGGGCGGCAGCGGATGCTGTCGCAGCGCATCGCCAGCCTCTCGCTCGAAGTTTCGGCAACCCCCGCGGGTCCGGACCGCGCACTGCTGCTCGACGACCTCGGCGTCGCGATCGCGACGATGGAGCGCGCCTACCGCACCCTGCGCGTCGCCGGGCCGGGCGAGAGCGAACGGCTGCGGCGGCTCTACGACGAACCGCCCGCGAACCTTGCGGCGCGGCTCGACGTGTTCCTCGGGCGGGCGCGCGATTTCCTCGCCAACGCGCGCCTCGGCGCCGCCGATCCGGTCTCCCTCGAAGCGGTGCGCAACAGCGCCCGCACGCGCCTGCTCCACGGACTCGACGACGCGGTGACCGCTTATCAGGCCGACAGCGAGGCGGCGATCCTCCGGCTCCGGCGCATCCTCTTCGGTGTGCTCGGGGTGATGCTCGCCACCCTCGTTGCCGAGGCGCTGTTCATCTTCCGGCCGCTGTTCCGCCGCCTCGAGGAGCGCGAGCGCAGGCTCGTCGACCTCGCCGCCGAACTCGACCAGGCGCTGACCCTGAGCACCGCCGAGCTTCGCCTCGCCGGCAGTATCATCCGTCATACCGCCGAGGGCATCGTGGTGTTCGCGCCCGACGGCGCGGTGCTGTCGGTCAACCCGGCGTTCTGCGAACTCACCGGATACCAACGCGCCGAGCTGCTCGGCCAACCCGCGCTGTTCCTCCGCTCGGGCCTGCACGAGAACGCGTTCTACGACGGCGTGTGGTCGCGGGTGCGCACCGAGGGGCAGTGGGCCGGCGAGGTGTGGATGCGCCGCCGCAACGGCTCGTTTCTCGCCCACGTCACGGTCAACCCGCTCTCCGACGATCTCGCCGACACCGGCGCGGCGCACGTGGCGATCTGCGCCGACATCACCGCGCTCAGGGAGCGGGACGAGACCATCGCCCACATGGCGGTCCACGACGCGCTCACCGGCCTGCCCAACCGCGATCTTCTCTGGGACCGTCTCGCTGCGCTGGCGCAACGCTGCGAGACCGACGGCGCGACGCGCGCGGTGGTGTCGCTCGATTTCGACCGCTTCAAGAGCGTCAACGACAGCTTCGGCCAGCCGGTCGGCGACGCGGTGCTGTGCCAGGTCGCGGCGCGTCTGCTCGCGCAGCGTCCGGCGAGCGACGCCGTCGCGCGCATCGGCGCCGACGAATTCGTGGTGCTGCTCGAAGACGGCACCGACGCCGCCGCGCATTCGCACACCGTGGAGCGGATCGTCAACGAATGCGCGCGGCCCTATCTCGTCGGCAGGCACGAGATCCGCCTCGGGGTTTCCGCGGGCGTCGCGCTCTGCCCCGCCGACGGCGCGTCGGGCGCCGAACTCCTGCGCCGCGCAGGCAGCGCGCGCTTGCTCGCCAAGCAGAACCGCAGCCGCATCGAGTTCTTCCAGGTCGACCTCGACGAGGCTTTGCGCCAGCGCCTGCGTCTCGAACTCGCGGTGCGCGAGGCGGCGAGCGCGGAAGCGTTCACCCTCGAATACCAGCCCAAGGTCGACCTCGCCGACGGCGGCGTCGACGGCGTCGAGGCGCTGATCCGCTGGCGGCACCCCGAACACGGCGCGGTCTCGCCCGCGGTGTTCATTCCGATCGCCGAGGACATCGGGCTGATCGGCGAGATCGGCGACTGGGTGTTGCGCGAGTGCTGCCGCCAGGCGCTGCGCTTCCGCGAGGAAGGGCACGCGGTTTCGGTGGCGGCCAACGTTTCGGCGCGGCAGCTGCTGGCCGGGGACCTTCCCGAGCGCGTCGCGTCTCTGCTGCAGGAGACCGGCGCGCCCGCGTCGCTGCTCCAGCTCGAACTCACCGAGAGCACGGTGGTGCAGGACCCCTCCAGCACCATCGAACAGCTCGAGCGCGTCCGCGACCTCGGCGTGCGCGTTGCGCTCGACGACTTCGGCACCGGGTATTCGTCGCTCTCCTACGTGCGCGACCTGCCGATCGACTATCTCAAGATCGACCGCAGCTTCGTCGCGCGCCTCGAAACCGTCGAGGCCGACGTCACCGTCGCGCGCAGCATCGTCGCGCTCGGCCGCGCGCTCGGGCTCAAGACCATCGCCGAGGGGATCGAGACTCCGGGACAGGCGGCGATCCTGCGCGACCTCGGCTGCGACGTCGGCCAAGGGTATCTGTTCGCCAAGCCGATGCCCGCGGCGGCGGCGAGCGCGTGGTTCGCCGGCCGCCACAGCGGGGCGCGCGTCGGCGCGCTCGACTAGACTCGGCGCGGGAAACTCCCGCCTCCGGGCGTGCGGCGGCGCAGGTCTTGCGGTGCTGCGGTTTTTCGGGTGAATTCCGTTACCCCTTCGACGCCGGTTTCGATGCGGCGAACCCCACACCTACAAAAAAGGGTGGGAATGCATCCCTACCCGCTTGCCTGATCGGGTGGTGCGCTCTATTGTCTGAACGAGGCGCGGCGTTGAGGGGCGGCGGGCCGCCCCGGAGGTCTCCGGGTTCGTTTCGGGGGCGGCAGGGCCGAGGGTCTGGCGCCGAATGTGAGGTCGCAAGGGTCCAGGATGTCCGGAAAAAAGCGGAAGTCGATACAGCGCAAGTCCCCCATCGAAGTGATGATCGCCGAGAAAAACCCATTGCTGCAAAGCGGGTTGATCCGGCTGTTCGCTGCCGATGACCGGTTCGTGCTGGTCTCCATGGCGCCCGATGGCGAGCGCTTTCTCACCGCCTCGGAAAACGTCCGCTTCGACGTCGGCGTGATCGGCTGGGAAATGCCATACCTCGGCGGTCGCGGCGTGCTCGAGGCGTTCCTGCGCAAGGAACGCTCCGCGCGGCTGATCGTCTATACCGGCTCGTCGAATCCCTCGATCCCGGTCGAGGCCGAAATGCTCGGCGCCTGGGGCTTCTGCTCGAAGTCCGATCCCGGCGCCAACCTCTTGGAAACCATCGCGGCGGTGGCCGATGGGCGCAAGGTGTTCCCGTTCGTCGCCTCGCAGCGCGCGGTCAACGATCCGCTCGCCGCGCTCACCCCGCGCGAGCGTGAATTGCTCACCGCGCTTGCAGGCGGCATCACCAATGCCCAGATCGCCAAGCGGTTCGACATTTCACTCAACACCGTGAAGTTCCATCTGAAGAACCTGTACGAGAAGTTGAACGTCGAAAACCGCTCCCAGGCGGTGGCGTTCTATCTCAGCAGCCGCAAGGTGGTGTAGGCCCCGGCGGCTGGGTGGGAAGGCGGGCGGTAAGCCCGTACGAAAGGCCAGCGTAGGGGCTTGCGCCGAAGTCGGGGGTGAGGTATCCCCGCGCCTGGCGAACTGGCCGAAAGCGAGTTCTCTGCCGGAATGGGTGTCCCGAAGCGGCCCGGAACCCGTTCCCCCGATTCCGCCCCTTCCGGGGCACCTGGGCCGCCTATGCCGTTCGCCCGAGCGCACGGCGCCATCGACGGGGGAGAAACATGGTGCATCGTCCGATCCAACAACGGACGCCGTTGTTCGCCTACAGCCTGCGTAACGTCACCGAGGCCGCCGCGCTTGCCGCATACGATTGGGTCGGCCGCGGCGACAAGAACAGCGCCGACGGCGCTGCCGTCGAAGCGATGCGCCGCGAGCTCAACGCCCTGCCGATCGAAGGCACGGTGATCATCGGCGAAGGCGCCAAGGACGAAGCCCCCGAGCTCTATTGCGGCGAGGCGATCGGGATGCCGCGCCACCGCGCCAAGTTCGACATCGCGGTCGATCCGGTCGAGGGCACGAGCTACACCGCGCTCGGCCTCGCCAACGCGCTCTCGGTGATCGCGATGGCGCCGCGCGGCACGATGTTCGACCCCGGCCCGTCGTTCTACATGGACAAGATCGCGGTGCCGAAGGAGGCCAAGGGCCTGATCGATCCGGCGATGCCGACCGCCGAGAAGCTCCGCGTGCTCGCCAAGGCGCTCGGCAAGAAGGTGTCCGAACTCACCGTCTTCCTGCTCGAGAAGCCGCGCCACAAGGAACTCACCCAGGAAATCTACAAGGCAGGCGCGCGCTGCTCGCTGTATCCGGCGGGCGACGTGATGGGCGGCCTCCTCTCCGCGTTCCCGGATTCGGGCGTCGACATGCTGCTCGGCACCGGCGGCACCCCCGAGGGCGTGCTCACCGCCTGCGCGCTGCGCGCGCTCGGCGCCGATTTCATGGGCCGCTTCAATCCGCAGTCCGAGGCCGAGGCCAAGGTGATCGCCGAATTCGGCCTCCAGACCAAGGACTGGATGATGATGGACGATCTGGTCTCCTCGGATCAGGTGTTCTTCTGCGCCACCGGCGTCACCGACGGCGTGCTCGTCGACGGCGTGACCGTCGAGGACAACTTCGCCCGGACCCAGACGCTGATGATCAGCGGTCCCTACGGCGAACGCCAGGTGCTGACCAGCTACCATTTGGTGGAAGCCGACTGAACCGGCTTTCCCCCGTATTTCATCGACATAAGGAACGACTGCGCGATGACGATTGCGACTCCGGCGCCGACCGCCGTTTCCCACGCTCGGTTGGCGAACGCCGTCCGTTTTCTCGCCGCGGATGCGGTGCAAAAGGCCAACTCCGGCCATCCCGGTATGCCGATGGGCATGGCGGACGTCGCCACCGTGCTGTTCACGCAGTTCCTGAAGTTCGATCCGTTCGAACCCAAATGGGCGGACCGTGACCGCTTCGTGCTTTCCGCCGGTCACGGTTCGATGCTGCTCTACGCGCTCCTGCACCTCACCGGCTACGAGGACTTCAGCATCGATGAGCTGAAGAACTTCCGCCAGATGGGCTCGCGCGCCGCGGGCCACCCGGAATACGGCCACGGCGGCGGCATCGAGACCACCACCGGCCCGCTCGGCCAGGGCATCGCCACCGCCGTCGGCATGGCGCTCGGCGAGCGGCTGATGAACGCCCGCTTCACCGACGCGGCGGTCGACCACTACACCTACGTGATCTGCGGCGACGGCTGCCTGATGGAAGGCATCAGCCAGGAGGCGATCTCGCTCGCCGGCCACCTCAAGCTCGGCAAGCTGATCGTGATGTGGGACGACAACGGCATCTCGATCGACGGCAAGATCGAGCTGGCCTCGACCGAGGACCAGATCGCGCGCTTCGAGGCCGCGGGCTGGGACGCCTGCCGCGTCGACGGCCACGATCCCGAGGCGATTGCCGCCGCGATCGCCGCCGCGCGCTTGTCCGATACGCCGTCGCTGATCGCCTGCCGCACCGTGATCGGCAAGGGCGCGCCGAACATGGCGGGTAGCCACAAGGTCCACGGCGCGCCGCTCGGCGACGCCGAGATCGCCGCCGCGCGCGAGGCCTGCGACTGGAACTATCCGCCGTTCGAAATCCCCGAGGACGTGCGCGACGCGTGGCGTCTCGTCGGCTCCAAGGGCGGCGCGCTGCGCATGGCGTGGGAAGCGCGGATGAGCTTCCTCGACGCCGCGAAGGCCGAGGAATTCGACCGTCTCGGCGAGAACCTGATGCCGCGCGGCTGGAAGGCCGCGATCAACGCGCACAAGAAGGCGCTCTCCGAGGCCAAGCCGAAGGTCGCCACCCGCAAGGCGAGCCAGGACGTGATCAACGTCCTCGCCAAGGAGATCCCCGAACTGATCGGCGGCTCCGCCGACCTCACCGGCTCGAACCTCACCAAGGCCGAGACCCAGGCGCCGGTGAAGCCGGGCGACTTCTCGGGCTCGTACATCCACTACGGCATCCGCGAACACGGCATGGCCGCGGCGATGAACGGCCTCGCGCTGCACGGTGGGATGATCCCCTACGGCGGCACCTTCCTGGTGTTCACCGACTATCTGCGCCCGGCGATGCGCCTCGCGGCGCTGATGGGCGTGCGCGTCGTCTACGTGATGACCCACGATTCCATCGGCCTCGGCGAGGACGGCCCGACCCACCAGCCGATCGAGCACCTTGCATCGATGCGCGCGATGCCCAACGTGTTGGTCATGCGCCCCGCCGACGCGGTCGAGACCGCCGAGTGCTGGGCCGCCGCGCTCGAACAGGAGAACCGTCCGTCCGTGCTCGCGCTGTCGCGTCAGAATCTGCCGACCCTGCGCGTCGCGCATACCGACGAGAACCTCTGCGCCAAGGGTGGCTACGTCATCGCCGAAGCGCCGGCGGAACGCCAAGCGACGCTGATCGCCACCGGTTCCGAGGTGGCGCTCGCGGTCGAGGCGGCCAAGGCGCTCAACGCCGAGG
The DNA here is from genome assembly GCA_003250275.1 of Alphaproteobacteria bacterium. Lineage (GTDB taxonomy): Bacteria > Pseudomonadota > Alphaproteobacteria > Rhodospirillales > Rhodospirillaceae > Oleispirillum. The sequence continues at coordinate 3,310 of QKGW01000530.1, read as the reverse complement.
GGATCGCCACCGCGGTGGTGTCGCTGCCGTGCTGGGAGCTCTTCGACGCGCAGCCCGCCGCCTACCGCAAGGCGGTGCTGGGCGAAACCGGAACCCGCGTCGCGATCGAAGCGGCGATCGGCTTCGGTTGGGAACGTTACGTCGGTCTGGAAGGCGGCATCGTCGCGATGCCCGGCTTCGGCGCTTCCGCACCGGCCGAGAAGCTGTTCGAACACTACGGCTTCACCGTCGAGAACGTCGTCGCAACGGTGAAGGCCAAGCTGGTCTAATCAACGGGAATATCCGGGAACACCCTGAACAGGACAGTGGAGGAAGCAAGACCATGGCAATGATCTCCCTGCGGCAGCTGCTCGACGATGCGGCCGAACACGGCTACGGCGTACCCGCGTTCAACGTGAACAACCTTGAGCAGATTCTCGCGATCATGTCGGCGGCGAAGAAGGCCGACGCTCCGGTGATCCTGCAGGCGAGCCGTGGCGCGCGCCAGTACGCGGGCGACGTGATGATCAAGCACATGATCATGGGCGCGGTCGAGATGTACCCGAACGTTCCGGTGTGTATGCACCAGGACCACGGCAACAATCTCGCCACCTGCCTCTCCGCCGTGACCGCGGGCTTCACCTCGGTGATGCTCGACGGCTCGCTGATGGAAGACGGCAAGACCCCGTCGTCGTACTTCTACAACGTCGAGACCACTCAGGCGGTGGCCGACGTCGCGCACCTCATCGGCGTTTCGGTCGAGGGCGAGCTCGGCTGCCTCGGCTCGCTCGAAACCGGCAAGGGCGACAAGGAAGACGGCCACGGCTTCGAAGGCACGATGTCGAAGGACGCGCTCCTCACCGATCCGGCCCAGGCCGCCGACTTCGTCGCGCGCACCCGCGTCGACGCCCTCGCGGTGGCGATCGGCACCTCGCACGGCGCCTACAAGTTCTCGCGCAAGCCGACCGGCGACATCCTTGCGATGGACGTGATCAAGGCGATCAACGAGCGCCTGCCCACCACCCACCTGGTGATGCACGGCTCCTCCTCGGTGCCGCAGGAACTGCAGGACATCATCAACGCCTACGGCGGCGAGATGCCGCAGACCTTCGGTGTGCCGATCGAGGAAATCGTCGAAGGCATCAAGTACGGCGTCCGCAAGATCAACATCGATACCGACAACCGCATGGCGATGACCGGTATGATCCGTAAGGTGTTCGCGGAGGACAAGAAGGAGTTCGATCCGCGCAAGTACCTGAAGCCGGCGATCCAGGCGATGGAGAAAGTCTGTCTGGAACGTTACGAAGCGTTCGGCTGCAAGAACCGCGCGTCGAAGATCAAGCCGATCCCGCTCGCCGACATGGCCCGCCGCTACGCCGCGGGCGAACTCGACCAGAAGATCCGGCCCGCCTCGGCGGTCAACCCGGCTTCCGAGCCGATCATCGGGATCTAACCTCTCCCGATATGTCTCTCGCGGGGCGGCCGGGTGGCCGCCCCGTCCGTCTCAAGGAGCCCGTCCGTCATGACCGTCAAGATCGCCCCCTCCATCCTCTCGGCCGATTTCGCCAGGCTCGGCGAGGAAGTCCGCGCGCTCGATGCCGCCGGGGCCGATTACATCCACATCGACGTGATGGACGGCCACTTCGTTCCCAATCTCACTTTCGGCGCGCCGGTGGTGAAGGCGATCCGCTCCCACACCACCCGCCCGTTCGACGTGCACCTGATGATCGAGCCGGTCGATCCGCTGATCCCGGCGTTCGCCGAGGCGGGCGCGGACATCATCACCGTCCACGCCGAGGCGACCCGCCACCTCGACCGCTCGCTCCAGCTGATCCGCTCGCTCGGCAAGAAGGCGGGCGTGTCGCTCAATCCGGCGACCCCGGAAACCGTGCTCGCCTATATCCTCGACGCGGTCGACCTGATCCTGGTGATGAGCGTCAACCCCGGCTTCGGCGGCCAGTCGTTCATCCCCTCGCAGGTCGACAAGATCGCGCGGATCAAGAAGATGATCGGCTCGCGCCCGATCGAGATCGAAGTCGACGGCGGCATCAACGCCAAGACCGCGAAGCTCTGCGCCGATGCGGGCGCCAACGTCCTCGTCGCCGGCTCGGCGGTGTTCCAAACCCCTGAATACGCCGCCAACATCGCCGCGCTGCGGTAAGGCGGAAAAGTCGAATAAACAAAAGGTCGCGGAGGGACTCGGTCCCTCCGCACCTCCCATTCGTTTTGGTTTCGCGCGTAGCGCCATAGAGCCATTGCGCGGCGTGACGGGTCGATCCCGCTTCACGGGAAAACCAAACGTCCGGGAGGTGCGGAGGGTCCAAGACCCTCCGCGACCTTTTATTTTAAGTCCTTTTCCCTCAGAACCCCTCCAGCACCAGTTTGCCGATGGTGGCGCCGCTTTCGAGGCGCGCGTGGGCGGCGCGGAGGGTTTTGGCGTCGATCGGGCCGAGGACTTCGGCGAGGGTGGTGCGCAGGGTTCCGGCGTCGACGAGGTCGGCGACGGTATCGAGGATTTCGCCCTGGCGCGCCATGTCCGGGGTTTCGAACATCGCGCGGGTGAACATGAACTCCCAGTGCAGCGACGCCGACTTGCGCTTGAGCAGGGTGGCGTCGAGGGTTGCCGGGTCGTCGATGATCGCGACCCGGCCCTGCGGCGCGAGAACCTCGGCGACGGCGGGGAAGTGTGTGTCGGAGCCGGTGAGGAGCGCGGCGTAGCGGATGCCGCCGAGCCCGGCGTCGGCGACCGCGCGGGCGAGGCCGGGGGTGTAGTCGATCACCGCGTGCGCGCCGAGGCTTTCGCACCAGTCGCGCGAGGGCGCGCGGGAGGCGGTGGCGACGACGTTGAGCTTGGTGAGGCGGCGGGCGATCTGGATCAGCATTGAGCCGACGCCGCCCGCGCCGCCGACGATCAGGAGGTTGCCCTCGCTCTCGCCGTCGACGCCGAGGCGGTCGAACAGCAGTTCCCAGGCGGTGATCGAGGTGAGGGGCAGGGCGGCGGCCTCGGCGAAGGAGAGGCTCCGGGGCTTGTGCCCGGCGATCCGCGCGTCGACGAGGTGGAACTCGGCGTTGGCGCCGGGGCGGGCGATCGAGCCGGCGTAGAAGACCTCATCGCCGACGGCGAAGCGCGTGACCTGGCCGCCGACGGCGCGGACCACGCCCGCGACGTCCCAGCCGAGCACCCTGGTTTCGCCGGATTCGGATCCGGCGCGTTGGCGCACCTTGGTGTCGACCGGGTTGACCGAGATCGCGCGCACCGCGACGCAGATGTCGTGCGGGCCGGGCACGGGTTCGGGGAGTTCGATGTCGATCAAGGCGTGGGGATCGCTGA
>QKGW01000537.1 GCA_003250275.1 Alphaproteobacteria bacterium | reverse complement strand
TCGCATCTCCCTATCCTCAATTCTGAGTGCAACGGATTTTCGGGTAGCGGTGATGGCCGGTGGGTGGACGCGGGATGGGGCGGTGCAGGAGCAGATCGACGACAGCGTCGCCGATGCGGTGACGAGCGCGCGGGCGCGGCTGCCTGCGGGGCCGGGGGAGATCTATTGCGTCGAGTGCGGGGAGGAGATTCCCGAGGCCAGGCGCAAGGCGCTGCCGGGGGTGACGACGTGCGTGGCGTGTCAGGAGGCGATCGACCGCCGCCCGGTGCCGGGCGGCGGGATCAATCGGCGGGGGAACAAGGACAGTCAGCTCAAATAGCTTCGGGCTCGCCGCGCTGGGAGACCTTGCCGGCCTGGGCGACCATGTCCTGCTTGGCGGCGCCGGGGTAGACCATCACCATCTTGCCCTGGAATTCGGCGCGGACGTAGCGGTCGCCTTCCTTGTCGACCCCGAGCTGAAGGCTCATCGCGCCCGCTTCCACCGCCTTGGCCACCTGCGGCCCTTCGAGATCGAACGCGTGGGCGAGGCTGCCCACCAGGGTGTTGATCTCGTCGTACATCTCGCCTTCGTCTTTGGCCACGCTTACGCTCCTTCAACCGGAATGTTGTCGATCAGCCGGGTTTTGCCGATCCGGGCCGCGACCAGAAGCCGCGCCGGACGGTCGAGCGCCGCGAGCGGCGCAAGCCCCTCGGCGGCACGCAGTTCGAGGTAATCCACAGAGACGAACCCCGCAGCGAGGATCGCCCGCCGCCCCGCTTCCAGGGCCGCATCCACCGCCGCGCCCGCGCGGATCGCCGCGGCGGTGTCGGAGAGGGTGCGGTGGAGCGCCGGAGCGGCGGCGCGCTCCTCGACGGAGAGATAGGCGTTGCGCGAGCTGCGTGCGAGCCCGTCGGCCTCGCGCACCGTCGGCACGCCGACGATTTCCACCGGGATGTCGAGATCGCGGACGAAGCGGCGGATCACCTGAAGCTGCTGGTAGTCCTTCTCGCCGAAGCAGGCGGCGTCGGGCTGCGCCTGGAGCAGCAGCTTGGTCACCACCGTGGCGACGCCGGAGAAGTGGCCCGGGCGGGTCGCGCCGCACAGCCCCTCGGAGACGCCGGTCACCGAGATCGTGGTGGCGAAGCCTTCGGGATACATCTCGCCCACCGTCGGCGCGTAGACCAGCGCCGCGCCCACCGTCGCGAGCGCGGCGCGGTCGGCGTCGAGCGTGCGCGGATAGGCGTCGAAGTCCTCGTTCGGGCCGAACTGGATCGGGTTGACGAAGATCGACACCACCACCTTGTCGGCGTGGCGCTGCGCTTCGCGCACCAGGGCGAGGTGGCCGTCGTGCAGCGCGCCCATCGTCGGCACCAGCGCGACCTTGTGTCCGGCGGCGCGCCATTCGGCAACGATGCGGCGCAGTTCGGCGACGCTCCGCGCCACCGGCGGCAGGGCGGGAATGGCGGTCATCGCAACCTCCTCAACGCTTCACGCCGAAGCAGTGTTCGGGCGCGGGGAAGGCGCGGCTCTTCACCTCGGCGGCGTAGGCGCGCGCGGCTTCGACCACCGCGGGGGCAAGCTCGGCGTAGCGCTTCACGAACTTCGGCTTGAAGTCGGAGAACAGGCCGAGCACGTCGTCGATCACCAGCACCTGACCATCGCACGCGGGCGACGCGCCGATGCCGATGGTCGGCACCGCGACCGCCTCGGTGATCCTGCGGCCGAGGGTTTCCTGCACCCCTTCCACCACCACCGCGAACGCGCCCGCCTCGGCCACCGCGACGGCGTCGGCGAGGATCTTCTCGGCCTCGGCGTCGGTCTTGCCCTGCGAGACGAAGCCGCCCAGCGCGTGCACCGCCTGCGGCGTGAGGCCGATGTGGGCGCACACCGGAATGCCGCGCTCGACGAGGTAGCGGATCGTCGGCGCCATTTCGGTGCCGCCTTCGAGCTTCACCGCCGCGCAGCCGGTTTCCATCATCACCCGGGCGGAGGCGCGGAAGGCCTGCTCCGGGCTTTCCTGATACGCGCCGAACGGCAGGTCGACGACGACGCAGGCGTGCTTCGCCGCGCGCGCCACCGCCGCGCCGTGGTTGATCATCATATCGAGGGTGACACCGATCGTGGTCGGCAGGCCGTACACCACCATGCCGAGGGAATCCCCGACCAGCAGCAGGTCGACTTCGGCATCGAGAAGGCGCGCCATCGGCGCGGTGTAGGCGGTCAGGCAGACGATCGGCTCGCCGCCCTTGCGGGCGCGCAGGTCCCGCGTCGTCACCGGTTTCGCTGCAATCGCAACGCTCATCGGGTGCTCCTCCAGGTCCTTTTCGGCCGGCCGTCCCAAGCTCTTCATACCGGCCCTGCCCTCTCCGGGGCGGAGGCCTATGTATCGCTTTTCAACCCGGAATAAAAGCAAAACCCCGTCAGCGGCGTCGCCGCGGGTTTGCGGGCGGGGCCGGGGGGCGGCCTTCGTCGTCGTAGAGGATACGGTTGGCCGCGCCGTCGAGGTCGTCGAACTGGCCGCTCCTGAGCGCCCACAGGAACGCCGCGAGCCCGAAAACCCCGAGAATCAGCGCTGCCGGAATCAGCAACAGAAGAATGTTCATCGGCGGTCCCGTTTCATCAGGCGGAGCGCATTGCCCATCACCACAAGAGAAGATGTGGACATCGCCACCGCCGCGATCAACGGCGTCACCAGACCCGCCATCGCGAGCGGGATGGTGATCGCGTTGTAGCCGAGCGCGAGGGCGAAGTTGGTGCGCACCAGACGCCCGGCGCGGCGGGCGACGAGCAGGGTCTCCGCCACCGGCGCGAGGCGGTCGCCCTGGAACACCGCGTCGGCGGCGGTCTGGGCGAGGTCGGCGGCGGAGGCGGGCGAGAGCGAAACCAGGGCGGCGGCGAGCGCGGGCGCGTCGTTGAGGCCGTCGCCGACCATCAGCACCCGCTCGCCCGCGGCGCGCCATTCGTTCAGGCGCGCGACCTTGTCGGCGGGGCGCTGCGCCGCCAGCCATTCGGAAATCCCCGCCTCGCGCGCGGCGGCCTCGACCGGGCCGGGGCGGTCGCCCGAGAGCAGGCGCACCGCGAACCCGCGCGCGCGCAACGCGGCGACGGTCTCGGCGGCATCCGCCCGCAGGCGCTGAACGAAGCGGAAGCGCAGCGGCGGCGCGGCGGCGTCCGCCCGCCACCAAAGCTCGGGGCCGTCGGCCTCCGGCGCCTCGCCGCCGCCGACCGCGAATTCCCAGCGCCCGAGGCGCGCGTCGCCCGCCTCCAGGCCGTCGCCGGGATGCTCGCGCACCTCGGCGGGCGCGGGGCCGTGGACCGGCGCGGCGGCGGCGAGCGCGCGGGCGAGCGGGTGGCGGCTCGCGGCGGCGAGCGCGGCGGCGGCGGCGAGGTCGGCCTCGCGCCACTCGCCCGGCACCAGCTCCGGCGTGCCGGTGGTGAGCGTGCCGGTCTTGTCGAACACCACCGTGCCGACGTGCTCCAGGCGTTCGAGCGCGGTCGCGGACTTGAGCAGGATGCCCTGCTTGAACAGCCGCCCGGAGGCGATCACCTGCACCGCCGGA
>QKGW01000372.1 GCA_003250275.1 Alphaproteobacteria bacterium | reverse complement strand
CTGAGAGAGTGCCGCAACCGCGCAAACACCTCAATCGGAGCTTTGCGTTTCCCCCGATGACGCGCCATATGTGTGCTGACATGGAAACGCAGACTCCGCTTTTCGACCGTCCGCTCCTGCGCGCCCGCCACGAACGCGCGGCCCGCCGCGGCGACCCCGACGCCTTTTTTCTGCTCGAAGAAGCCGCCGACGATCTCGTCGAACGGCTCGACGACATCAAGGGCGACTTCCCCGTCGTCGTCGACATCGGCGCGCACGGCGACGTGCTCGCGCGCCGCCTCGCGGGGAAGAAGGGCATCCGCCAGCTGATCTCAGTGGCGCACACCCCCGCCCTCGCCGCGCTCTGCCCCGAGCCCGCGCTGGTCGGCGACGAGGACCGCCTGCCGATCCCCGACGCGAGCGCCGATCTGGTGACCAGCTGCCTCGCGCTGCACTGGGTCGACGACCTCCCCGGCGCGTTCGCCGAGGTGTTCCGCATCCTCCGCCCCGGCGGGGTGTTCGTCGCGGTGCTGCCGGGCGAGGAAACCCTGCGCGAACTGCGCGACAGCCTGGCGCGCGCCGAACTCGAAGTCGAGGGCGGCGTCAGCCCGCGCGTCGCGCCGATGCTCACCCTCAAGGACGGCGCGGGCCTGCTGCAACGCGCGGGCTTCGCCGAGCCGGTGGCCGACCGCGACCGCCTCACCGTCGATTACGCCGACCCGCTGCGGCTGTGCGCCGACCTGCGCGCGATGGGCGAGAGCAACGCGCTGACCGAACGCCGGCGCTCGCCGTTGCGCCGCGCCACCCTCGCCGCCGCGCTCAAGGCCTACCGCGACAACTGGAGCACCGGCGGCGGCCGCGTCGCCGCCACCTTCGATCTCGTCAACCTCACCGCATGGAAACCGCTCGCCAAATGAACTTTCCCGCCCCGCTCGTGCCCGGAACCCTGATCAAGCGCTATAAGCGCTTCCTCGCCGACGTTCGCCTCGGCGACGGCGAGGTGGTGTGCGCGCACGTCGCCAATTCCGGCGCGATGACCGGGCTCAAGGACGAGGGGATGACGGTGTGGCTGTCGCGCTCCGACAACCCCAAGCGCAAGCTCGCCTACACCTGGGAACTGGTGGAGGCGGACGGCGGCATCGTCGGCGTCAACACCTCGCACCCCAACGCCGTCGTCGCCGAGGCGATCGCGGCCGGCCGGGTGCCGGAACTCACCGGCTACGCGGCGATCAAGCGCGAGGTGCGCTACGGCGTGAACTCGCGCATCGACATTCTTCTCACCGCGCCCGACCGGCCGCGCTGCCTCGTCGAGGTCAAGAACGTCCACCTCCGCCGCGACCGCATCGGCGACGGCCACGTCGCCGAGTTCCCCGACGGCGTCACCGAGCGCGGCGCCAAACATTTGCGCGAGTTGTCCGACGCCGTGGCGGTGGGCGACCGCGCGGTAATGCTGTTCCTGGTGCAGCGCACCGACTGCACCAGTTTCACCCTCGCCGCCGACATCGATCCGGCCTACGCCGCGGCCTTCGCCGCCGCCCGCGCCGCGGGCGTGGAAGCGCTCGTCTACGCCTGCGCGATCGATACCAGCGGCTTGACCCTGGACCATCCCCTTCCCCTGGCGCTATAGCTGGACTCCGTCCGCGCGCCCGTCATATCGAGAAAGTCGTTTACCATGGACCGTTCCGTCGCCGTCATCCGTCATACCGCCGCCGATTTCGAAGGTATGCGCGCCGCAGGCCGCCTCGCCGCCGAGACCCTCGACTACATCACCCCGTTCGTCCAGCCGGGCGTCGAGACCCAGGAACTCGACCGGCTGATCGCCGAATTCGTGATCGGCAAGGGCGGCGTCAACGCGCCGCTCGGCTACCGCGGCTACCCGAAATCGTGCTGCATCTCGATCAACCACGTGGTCTGCCACGGCATCCCGAGCGAAAAGACGCTGAAGGACGGCGACGTCCTCAACATCGACGTCACCCCGATCCTCGACGGCTGGTACGGCGACAGCAGCCGGATGTTCACCATCGGCAAGCCGAGCGTGGTGGCGCGCCGTCTGATCGAGGTCACCTACGAGTGCCTGATGCGCGCCATCGACATCGTCAAGCCCGGCACCCGCCTCGGCGACATCGGCGCGGTGATCCAGAACTACGCCGAGAGCCACCGCTTCTCGGTGGTGCGCGATTTCTGCGGCCACGGCCTCGGGCGCACCTTCCACGCCGAACCCAACGTGATGCACTACGGGCGGCGCGGCACCGGCATGGTGCTGGAGGAAGGGATGTTCTTCACCATCGAGCCGATGATCAACGCGGGCGGGCCGGACACCAAGATCCTCTCCGACGCGTGGACCGCGGTGACGCGCGACCGCAAGCTTTCGGCGCAGTTCGAGCACTCCATCGGCGTCACCGCCGACGGCTGCGAGATCTTCACCTTGTCGCCGAAAGGCTATACGCTGCCGCCGTATCCGATCGGCTGAAGGGTCCCATGAGCGACGGCTCCGAATCTCCGCCGCCGACACTTTTCGAAGGCGTGGTGCCGATCGAGGCGCCGCCCGACGAGACGGCGCATTACTTCGGGCACCGCCAGCGCCTGCGCACCCGCCTGCTCGCCCAGGGGGCACAGAGCTTCGCCGACTACGAGATTCTCGAACTTCTGCTCGCGCTCGCGATCCCGCGGCGCGACGTCAAGCCGCTCGCCAAGGACCTGCTGCACCGCTTCGGCGACTTCGCCTCGGTGATCTCGGCGCCGCCCGAGGCGCTGATGGCGGTGCCGGGGATCAAGGAGAACGCCGCGAGCGCACTCAAGCTCGTCCACGGCGCGTCGGCGCGGCTGCTCAAGTCGCGCGTCGGCGAGCGCCCGGTGCTCTCCGCCTGGGACGATCTGATGGACTACTGCCTCGCGCTGCAATCGCGCACCGAGGTCGAGGAATTCCGCCTACTGCTGCTCGACACCAAGAAACGCCTGATCGCCGACGAGGCGATGCAGCGCGGCACGATCAACCACACGCCGGTCTACCCGCGCGAGGTGGTGAAGCGCGCCCTCGATCTGCGCGCGCACTCGGTGATCATGGTGCACAACCACCCCTCGGGCGACCCGACGCCGTCGCAGGCGGACGTCGACACCACCCGCCAGATCAAGCAGGGGCTGGCGACCGTCGACATCGCATTGCTCGATCACATCATCGTCGCGCCCGGGCGCTACATCAGCTTCCGTCAGAAGAAACTGCTGTAACCGGCTCACTCGCCGTCGGCGGCGCGTTCGAGCGCGGCGATGTCGAGGCGCTTCATCGTCATCATCGCCGCCATCGCGCGGCGCGCCCGGTCCGGATCGGGATCGGCGAGCAGATGCAGCATCGCCTCCGGCACGATCTGCCACGACAGCCCGTAGCGGTCCTTGACCCAGCCGCACTGCTCGGCCTCGGGGACCGCCGAGAGGGCGTCGCTCAGGCAGTCGGCCTCCGCCTGATCGGCGCAGTGGATCTGGAACGAGACCGCCTCGTTGAAGCGGAACCCCGGCCCGCCGTTGAGCGCGACGTAGGGATGCCCGGCGAGAGTGAACTCGACCACCA
>QKGW01000256.1 GCA_003250275.1 Alphaproteobacteria bacterium | reverse complement strand
CGTCGCGGCCACCGGCACGCCGAAGGCGAGCGCGCACCGCATCCTCAAGGAACTCGTCGATCTCGGCGTGCTGGTGTTCTCGCCGCAGACGGCGCGCTACCGCGGCAGCCTCAAGCTCGCCAACATCGGTTGCGAGGTCACCGCCAATCTCGACCTCCGCGCCGTCGTCCACCCGCATCTGCAGGCGCTCAACGAGGCGACGCGCCACACCGCCAACCTCGGCATCCGCGACGGCGACGCCGGGGTCTACATCGACAAGATCGAAACCCCGGACTACGGCATCAAGCTGTTTTCCGAGGTCGGCAAGCGCTTTCCGCTGCACTGCACCGCGATGGGCAAGGTGCTGCTCGCCTTCGGCCCCGAGAACGGGAGCGCGGTGCTCGGCCGTGGGCCGTTCGAACGCTTCACCCCCAACACCATCGTCGATGCCGCCGCGCTCGCGGCGGAGCTTGCCGAGGTGCGCGCGAGCGGGGTGGCGGTGGACCGCGAAGAGATCACCCGCGGCGTGATTTGCGTCGCCGCGCCGGTTCTCGGTGCCGACGGCGTGGTCGCCGCCGTCAGCGTCGCCTTTCCCGCCTACATCAACGGCGACCGCAGCATCGAACCCGAGATCGAGGCGGTGCGCAGCCACGCGGCCTCGATTTCCGGCATCCTCGGCAGGTCAGGCCCTGCCCAACCCCGGCATGGAGAGACGACGTCATGAGCTACGCGGCCAACACCAAGTCGAAATACTGCTATACTCTCAAGGATATCCCGCAGTTGCCGATCGGCGCCAACTCGCTGACCCGCTTCGTCGCGTCGGAGGAGGTGCTGCTGAGCTTCATCGAGAATCCGCCCGGTTCGGTGTTTCCGATGCACAGCCACGAGGCGGTGCAGATCCTCATCATCCTCGAGGGTTCCGAGGAGCACACCGTCGGCGACGAAACCTTCCACATGGAAGCGGGCGACGTCTGCATCCACCCGTCCAACGTCGTGCACGGCGGCACCACCACGACCGGATTCAAGGGCATATTTTCGTTCCGCCGCGCGACGACTATCTCGAACTGATGCAGAAGCACGGGCTGCCGACCAAGGCGGCGAAGTGAGCGAAGGCGGCATCGGCTGCCGGTTTGGACAGAGAAAGGTGTTTTCGGAATGAAGAACTACTTCGAGGATCTGATCGGCAAGGCGGTGCTGGTGACCGGCTCGTCCACCGGGATCGGCGCCGCGCTGGCGCAGGGCTTCGCCAACGTCGGCGCGAAAGTCGCGGTGCATTGCAACCGCAGCCGCGCCGAGGGCGAGGCGGTGGTCGCGGCGATCAAGGCGGCGGGCGGCGAGGCGATCCTGCTCGTCGGCGACGTCACCAAGTCGGCCGAGGCGAAGCGCCTCGTCGACGAGACGGTGAAGGCGTTCGGCCGCATCGACGTGCTGGTCAACAACGCCGGTGGTCTGGTCAAGCGCACTCCGCCCGAGGACAACGACGACGACTTCATCGACGCGGTGGTTGACCTCAACATCCGCTCGGTGGTGGCCGCGAGCCGCGCCGCGATCCCGTACTTCGCCAAGCAGAAGTCGGGCGCGATCATCAGCACCGGCTCGGTCGCGGCGCGCAACGGCGGCGGCGCCGGGGTGTCGATCTACGCCTCGACCAAGGGCTTCGTCCACACCTTCACCAAGAGCCTGGCGAAGGAACTGGTGCCGCACAACGTGCGGGTCAACGCGGTCGCGCCGGGCGTGATCGCGACGCCGTTCCACGCCTCGACCCCGGCGGAGGCGATGGAGGGGTTCAAGAAGGGGATTCCGCTCGGCCGCCTCGGCACCCCCGAGGACCTCGTCGGCGCCTATCTGTTCCTCGCCTCCGAGACCCTCTCGGGGTTCATCACCGGCCAGGTGATCGACGTCAACGGCGGCCAGATCATGCCCTGACCGCGTTCGTCGGGCGGGCCTCGTGGCCCGCCCGCCCTTTGCTGCGGGGGCATCGCCGTGGGCACGATCCTCAACGTCATCCTGCCGTTCTTCGCGCTGATCGGCTGCGGCTACCTCGCGGTCAAGCTGCGGATCTTCCCCGGCGACGGCATTGCCGGGCTCAACGCCTTCGTCTGGTATTTCGCGCTGCCCTGCCTGGTGTTCCGCGCCCTCGCGCTCAGGCCGCTCGCGGAAATCCTCGACGCCCCCTTCATCGCCGCTTGGGCGATCGGCGGCTGGGCGGTGTTCGGCCTTGTCGCCCTGCTCGGGCGGCTGCTGTTCCGCGCGCCGGCGGGGGTCGCGCTGCTGCAAGGGCAGGGGGCGGAGCTTTCCAACATCGGCTATATGGGGCTGCCGCTCCTGATCGCGCTTTACGGCGAGGCCGCGACCGTGCCCGCGGTGCTCGCGATGCTCACCGACATGGTGCTGGTGCAGACGCCGACGATGGCGCTGCTCGAGGTCGCGAAGTCGCGCGGCGGCGGCGACCCGGCGGCGGTGGCGGGCAAGGTGCTGAAGGGCTTCCTCACCAATCCGCTGGTGCTCTCGGTCGTGGCGGGCGGGCTCGTCGCCGCGCTCGCGCTGCCGCTGCCCGCTCCGGTCGGCTACTTCACCGAAATCCTCGGGCGCGCCGCGGGTCCGGCGGCGCTGTTCGGCATCGGCGCCAAGCTCGCCGGGCAGCCGGTCGCCGACGGCCTCGCCGAGGTCGGCCTCGTCACCTTCGGCAAGCTGGTGTTGCACCCGCTCGCGATCTTCCTCGCGATGAGCGCGGCGCTCGGCTGGGGCGAGCGCGCTGAGATCGCGGTGCTGCTCGCGGCGCTGCCGATCGGCGGCAACGTGTTCGTGGTGGCGCAGAGCTTCGGCATCTACGCGGCGCGCATCTCCACCGCGATCCTCGCCTCCACCGCGATCGGCGTGGTGAGCTTCTCGTTCCTCGCCGCGCGGATGGCGGGTTAAGTCTCCAGGGTCTGGCTGAAGAGCGCGTAGCGGTCGCGGCCGAGCACCTTGGCGCGGTACATCGCCGCGTCCGCGTGTTCGATCAATTGCAGGGTGTGGGCGTCGGGCGCGGGGATCATCGCGGCGACGCCCAGGCTCACGGTGACGTGGCGCTCGGTGTCGGAGGCGGGATGGGCGATGTTGAGCGCCTTCACCGCGTTGCGCATCCGCGTCACCACCGCCACCGCGCCGGATTCGTCGGTCTCGGGCAGGATCGCCGAGAACTCCTCGCCGCCGTAGCGGGCGAGCGTGTCGACGTGGCGCATCAGCGCCGCCGAGAGCGCCCACGCCACCTGCTTGAGGCAGTGGTCGCCGGCGATGTGGCCGAGGCGGTCGTTGTAAGCCTTGAAGTGGTCGATGTCGGCCATGATCAGGGTCAGCGGCTTGCCGCTGCGGAGGCACCGCCGCCATTCGTAGTCGAGGGTCTCGTCGAACGACAGGCGGTTGAAGATGCCGGTGAGGCGGTCGGTGCGCGAGAGCACGCGGAGCTGCTCGTTGCGCTCCTGCAGGAGGTTCTGCAGCCGCTCCATCTCGACGATCTTGGCGTCGAGCTCCATCGTCTTGGCTTCGAGCGCGCGGCGCTGGCGGTGCAGTTCGAGGAAGATGTTGACCTTGCTCTTGAGCACGTTGGTGTCGAGCGGCTTCGAGAGGTAGTCGACCGCGCCGCTGTCGTAGCCGCGGAAAACGTGCTCGCGTTCGGTGCGGTTGGCGGTGACGAAGATGATCGGGATGTGGCGCGTGCGGTTGTTGCTGCGCATCAGCGACGCGGTCTCGTAGCCGTCCATCTCGGGCATCTGCACGTCGAGCAGCGCGATCGCGAACTCGTGCGACAGGGTTTTCGCCAGCGCCTCGTTGCCCGATTGCGCGGTGACGATGTTGAGGTTCGGCGCGGCGAGAAGGTTCTCCAGCGCGAACAGGTTGTTGGGGTTGTCGTCGACGATCAGGATATCGGTTTGCATGACGCCCCCGATATCGACGACGCGAGGGCGGGGCCGATCCCGTCGAGCGGCAGAACCTCGGCCGTCGGACACGCTGCGATTGCGGCGCGCGGCATGAAGTCCACTTCGGCGGTCTCCGGCGACTGCACGATGGCGCGCCCCCCCAGGCGTATGATCGCTGCGAGGCCAGCCGCCCCATCGGCGCTGGCCCCGGTCAAAATAACACCCGTCAACGCAGAGAAGAAGACCTCAGCGGCAGTTTCCATCAGGACGTCGATGGAAGGACGGGAAAAGTTGACGCGTTCGTCTCTCGATAGGCTGAAACGCATCTCCGGCTCTACCATGAGGTGAAAATCGGGCGGGGCGACGAAGACCACGCCCGGCAGGACCGGTTCCTTGTCGTCCGCCTCGCGCACCGGCAGGCGGCAGTGGCGGCGGAACCTCTGCGCGAGCGCGTCGTGGGCGTTGGGTGCGATGTGCTGCACCACGATCACCGCGTGCGGGAAGTTCTCGGGTAGGGCGGCGAGCACTTTGCTAACCGCGTCGAGCCCGCCCGCGGAGGCGCCGATCGCCACTGCGCCGAATTCGGTCATGGCTCCCCCTGCGTCGGCACCGCGCGGATGTGGCGCTTGCGGTAGATCTTCTCGCGCGCGTCGATCACCTCGAAGGCGTCGGCGTAGG